>NZ_CALFIG010000199.1 GCF_937876455.1 uncultured Flavobacterium sp. | reverse complement strand
ATTAATTGCTAACTTAGTTCCATATTTACCCCCTAATTCCGATCCTTTTTTAAATTCATAAAACAAGTCTATTTGCCCTCCTATTTCACCAAATTTTTGTATTTGCTCATCATATTGCATCGCTGTTTTACCTTGCGCTTGGTATACATATATATTAGCCAAATTAGAATGATGCTGTTTGGTTAAACTAGGAATATAGTTCATTAATTTATCATTATAGTTTAAACTTGTATTTTCTGGCGAATACACTTCTAATTGACGCTCTGAAAGAAAAAACATATTTTCTATTCGTCTCAAATTAGCATCTAAACCAAATCCTTTTTGTGAATAGCCTAAATTTACTAAAAACGCATTTCCAGGTTTAACAAAATTATAGTTTAAATTACTTCCTTGTAACAGCGCGTCTTTAGATTTTAGATCATGCTCAATGTTTACATAAAAATTATTTTTTTCAAAGCCAATTCTGTTTGAAAATACAGTTGTGTTTTCGCTAAAATTAGTAATGCCTGCCGGTAATTTATCATTTCTATTTACATAACTAAATCCATAATTTAATTCGAAAGTAGTGAAGTTAAATATTTGAGCTACATTAATTTCTGCATTTAATCCCATGGTAGTGCCTTTAGTAACTCCAAATCCAGACCGCTGTTTTCCATATAAGGCGGTTAAAGCTATAGACTCAAAAGGCTTATAAATAATTCTTGCTCCTCGAAGTGCATTATTTATACCTAGTGAACGATCTTCCCAACTCCTTAAAGCTAAACCACTCCCAAATTGCTCATAAAAATGACCTAAATTAATTTCTAATTTTGTTGATTTATACCTTGCATAATAGGTTCCAAAATTAGTTTTAGAAAATTTAGGATTGTAATTTAACAAGGCTTCATTTGTATACGACTCTAATTGAGTCCCCAATGTGAATTTTCCGTAATCTAAATTCAATAATAAATAATTATTTGATCGCAGGGGAATGGAGTTGTGTTGAATACCTCTATTTACATCATTTGTATACCATTGCCCATTTCCTTCATAACTTCCAGATAATTTAAATTTTGATTTTATAGTATCTTTATCTTGTGCATGTAATGTTATACCAAATAGAAATGTTGTTAAAATTAGATATTTTTTCATATGTAAATATTTATTGTTTTTTTAAGGTCATATGATATCGCTTTATTTTCATTGGTGTTTATCTCACAATTTTGTTGTTTTCATTTGTGTTCGATGATTTTCAATTGTTTGCGCAAACTTTTTGTTAATAGCGATTTCATAGGTAAATTTGTTATTATTTTAATTTCAGTAATTCTTCTAATAATTTTGATTCGCTCCCAGGCGCATGCCCATTTTGTGTGAATACTATTTCACCATTTTTAACAATAATTAAATACGGTACGTTCGCAATGCCTAAACTTCTTTTAAAATCTTGATTTGTATCTAAAAGCACTTCATATTCCCATGCTTTTCCATTTATTAAAGGTTTTACTCGTTTTGTTGTTCTTGAATCATCAACAGAAACAGCTATTATTTGAACGTTTACTTTTGTTTTCCACTCTTCATAAACATCATTTATAGCGTCTAATTCTTGTATACATGGCGCACACCAAGTAGCCCAAAACGAAAAAACATATAATTTATCTTTTTCATTAAAATTATTTGTAGTTGAAACCGATGATCCTTCACTGTTTTTAAGAGAAACGTTTGGAAGTTTTTTTTGTGACCAACCTAAGACACAGAAAAACAAAAAGATTCCTAATATGTGTTTTTTCATTGCATGAATTATTAATTTCGTACAAATAACGCGTTTTTTTTGTTTTATATGAAATAATTGCCGTAATTTGTGATACAAACTACTAAAAAAACAATCATTCTTATGAAAAAACTTACTACATCAACATTATTATTAGCTGCAATTTTATTAACTTCATGTGGCGGAAGCGATGACAATTCTGGAGGTAATGGAAACGGTGGTGGATCAACTCCTGTTACTCCAATAGCTGGAAAATTTACAAAAAATGTTTTAATTGAAGATTTTACAGGTACATGGTGTGGTTATTGTCCTCGTGTTGCTTATGGAATAGAAAAAGTATTAGAGCAAAACATCACTGCCGTGCCTGTTGCAATTCATAGAGGAAATGACCCTTATAATTTTGCGGAAGGTTCAATTTTAGAATCTCAAATTAACTTAACAGGATACCCTACCGCAATGATTAACAGAACATTAGAGTGGGCTTACCCAGAACCAAACAACACCATTCAAGTTAAAAATCAAACTGGACCCAATGCAGATTTAGGTATTGCTATGAATTCGACTGTAGCAAACGGAACAATTAATTTGGATGTTAAAGTTAAATTTGATGCTAACATGACTGGTTTAAAATTAGTAGTTTATGCTTTAGAAAATAATTTAATTTACAACCAAACTAACTATACTTCTTATTATGGTGGTGTTTCTACCATTCAAAATTTTGAACATGACAACGTTTTAAGAGCTAGTTTAACCAATATATTAGGTGATGCAATTACAAGTAACACGAATGATGGTGATATTTATTCAAGAAATTTCACTGTTAATGTGCCTAGTAATGTTGCCAATGCATCGAATTTATCATTTGTTGCTTTTGTAATTGGAACTGATAACAAAGCAATTAATGTTAGAGCAGCTTTACCAAATGTAAATCAAACTTTTCAGGAAAATCAATAATAAAAAATATGTTAAAAAAAGACGCATTAATGCGTCTTTTTTTTTTATCTAGTATTTTTAAGGTATTTTTGTTGTTCAAGATTTCTTTTATGAAAAGATTAATAACGTTTGTTTTTATTGTATTTTTTGCAACAGCAAATGCTCAATTGAGCAACAAACATTGGCTTCCTCCATTGCATTCAAGAGATGATACTGCAATTGAAGGGCATTTTTTATATCTTTCAACGCCCGAAACAAACCCTTTTCAAGTTACAATTACAACTGGAGATGGAGCGCCAATTACAGGTTCCCCTTTTACACTTTCTTACAACTCCCCTGTGGTTGTAAACGTTGGTGTTGGCCAACCTACTAGTATGTTTTTAGATGTAGCAGATGTCAATATTGTAAAATCAGACAAAGGTTTAATTCTTCAGGGATCAAAGGATTTTTATGTGAGTTTTAGAATGCGAGCCGCAAATCATGCCGAAACATTAATCTCAAAAGGTCGTCCCGGTATTGGCACAAGTTTTAGATTAGGCAGTACACCTCAAGGAGGTGAAATTAGCCTTAGAAATTTCGTTTCCAGCGTAATGGCAACTGAAGACAACACAACCATTACATTATCAGATTACAATTCAAATGTTACGTTTGTTTCTGGTGCAGGCATACTAAATGATGATTCGCAAACTTTTACTTTAAATGCAGGTCAAACAATTGTTTTTAGTGGATACGCCGATAATGTGAATAATCATTCTGGTTTTATAGGGGCATTACTAACTGCAACAAAACCAGTTGCGGTTAATACTGGTAATGCACACGGAGGCGTTTCAAATAATGGTTCAGATTTAACATTAGACCAAATTGTTTCTGCATCTCAAATCGGAACAGAATATATTTTTATTAGAGGTAATGGACTTGACGATATGGAAAATCCATTAATAATTGCCAATGAAGACAATACAGACGTTTATGTAAATGGCAATACAACACCCTTACAAACTTTAAATGCTGGAGATTTTTTAAGAATTCCCGCTTCTTATTATCAAGGAACAAATAATAAAAACATCTATGTAACTGCTTCTAAACCTGTTTTTGCTTATCAGCTTATTGGTGGTGCAGCTTCATATCCAACATCTGGCTTAAATTTTATTCCGCCATTAAGTTGCTTTTTTCAGAATTCTGTAAATTTACCAGCTGTAGATGCAATTGGATCAACTACATATAATAGTTCGTTAATGATTTTAACCTATTCATCGGCAACACTAACCGTGAATGGAGCAACAATAAGTGCTACTCAAGCTCAAACAGTTCTTGGAAATACGGACTGGGTTACTTATAGACTAAATGGTTATAGTGGAAATGTAAATGTAGTTTCTACAGGCCCTTTAGCAGTAGGTGTTTTTGGAGCAAGTGGTGCAGCGGGTTATGCAGGATATTATTCTGGATTTGGAAGTGCGCCACAAGATACAGACGTAGTGGTTTGTTCTTCAGCAACTAAAAATTTATTTGACGAAATAAGCGGGAATCCTGGAACAGGAGGGACATGGACTGTACCAGCAGGAGGCGCGCCTTTAAACGGAAATATATTCAACCCTGCTGTAAATATACCAGGGGAATATATTTATACGTTTACAAAAGATTGTAACGCTTCACTCGTAACATTAAGTGTAAAAGTAAATGTAACCGTTCAGCCTGGAAATAATCCCGGAATAAGCACGACAAAGAATACATGTATTAATGAATCAAGTTTTGACTTAATTTCGCTTTTAGGAACAAATATTACGCCAGGCGGTACATGGTCTCCAGCTTTAGCAAGCGGAACAAGCATCTTTAATCCCGCAGTTGATACAAGTGGTATTTACACTTATACACTTCCAGCAACTGCTGTTTGTCCTGAATTAACAGCCTCTGTAACTGTTACGAATAACGCTTTGCCTGTTATCAATACTATTACTGACTTAGAAGAATGTGATACAAATGCAGATGGAGATGATACAAATGGACAAACCACTTTTACATTAACCAATAAAACTTCAGAAATTATAGGTTCATTAAGCAATATTATTGTTACGTACCATATTTCAAATACTGATGCAACATCTAATCTAAATCCAATAACTACATATATGGGTGGAAATACAACTATATATGTTCGTATAACTAATAGCATAACTAATTGTTTTAATACCTCAAGCTTTTTGGCAAAAGTAACCCAAAAACCGATTGTCTTAAATGAGGTGAATTTAAAACAATGCGATGATGATACAGATGCAATAAGCACATTTAATTTAACAGAAGCTAATTCTATAATTGCTACTGGGGCAAACTTAACTTTTACTTATTATGCCTTACAAGCTGATGCAATTAGCGGGACTAATGCAATTGCAAATAGCACTAATTATATTTCGGCAAACAATGGTGTTGTTTGGGCTAGAATTGTAAATGACAAAGGTTGCTTTAGAACTTCAAAAGTTAATTTACTAGTTTCTACTACGCAAGTTCCAAGTACTTTTAATATCACAATGAATGAATGTGATGATTATATTAGTGCCACAGACCCAAGTGATGATGGTTATGATTATTTTAGTTTTACAAATGCAACATCTACTATATTAGGTTTATTCCCTGGAAATCAAAACTTAACGGTTACTTATTATACTTCACAAGCTAATGCATTAGCGGAAACAAATGCAATTACAAATCTAACCAACTTCAGAAATACAATACCAAACCTTCAGGTTATATGGGTTCGTATAGACAGTAATTTATTTAACGATTGTGTGGGATTAGGCCCATATATCACATTAAAAGTAAATCCTTTACCTAATTTTGACCTGCCAGAAACGATGTTAGTATGTGTAAATCCTGTAACGGGAACAGGCAGTTATAGTATCAACGCTACACCTCAAAACCCAGGAAACTACTCTTATGTATGGACACCTACAAATCCATCTCTAGATGCTTTTGGAAATCAAACCGCTTTTTTTAATGCTCATCAAACAGGCACTTATTCGGTTGTGGTAACGAATACTGTTACAAATTGTACCCGTCAAGATGAGATAGTAATTACCACTTCTTCTCCACCTGTAACTGTAACTGCGGTATTAATAACCCCTTTATTTAGCTCTGGTCTTTCAAGCATTCAGGCCAATGCAACAGGAGGATTTGGCGAATATGAATACAGTTTAGATGGTATAGATTGGCAAGACAGTCCAATTTTTACCAATTTAGAAAACGGGACTTATATTGTTCAAGTAAGAGATAAAGAGCATTGTGATATTCGTTTTTCAAATCCAATTCAAACCATATCCTACCCTAATTTCTTTACACCAAATGGGGATAGTTACAATGATTTTTGGAATATAAACGGGTTAACGCCAAATTTTGAAGCCAAAATTTATATTTACGATCGCTATGGAAAATTAATAAAAAGATTGAAACCTAATGAAGTAGGCTGGGATGGAACATTCAATGGTCAGCCTTTACCTTCTACAGACTATTGGTTTAAAATTGAATACAAAGAAAACAATCAGTTCAAAGAGTTTAAATCCCATTTTTCATTAAAAAGATAATATGAAACCTTATATACATTCTGAAATAAAAAATGCAATTGGTTTTATTACATTTTTCCATCCTGCAGGAAATAGTTTCCCTAGTAAACAATTGGAAAAATTAGTAACCACAATAAATGATCTCGACAAACATTCTGAAGTACAGATTCTTGTACTTCAAAGTGAAGGCAATACGTTTTGTGCAGGAGCTTCTTTTGATGAATTACTCCAAATTACAGATGCAACATCGGGTGAAAAATTCTTCTCAGGCTTTGCAAACGTTATCAACGCCATGCGTAAATGTTCTAAATTAATTATTGGAAAAGCACAAGGAAAAGCTGTAGGAGGTGGTGTAGGACTTTTAGCAGCATGTGATTATGTCATTGCTACCCCAGAAGCAGCAATAAAATTATCTGAATTAACTATTGGAATAGGCCCTTTTGTCATTGAACCCACAGTGAGTAGAAAAATTGGGCAAACAGCGATGTCTGAACTTGCATTAACGGCAAATGAATGGAAAGACGCTAAGTGGGCCTTTGAAAAAGGACTCTATTCACAACTTGCTCCCAAAGAAACTTTAGAGGAAGTAGCATTAACTTTGGCAACTCAATTAGCCAGTTACAATCCTGAAGCGATTTGTGCTTTGAAAAGCGTTTTTTGGGAAGGAACTTCACATTGGGAAACTCTATTACCCGAACGAGCAAAAATATCTGGGGAACTTGTATTATCTAATTTTACAAAAAATGCATTAAAAGCATTTAAAAAATAATGATTAGGTAGTTTTTAACCAACCCGTAATACTAAATCTTTCACGCTTTACTGGCATAACTTCATGTTCCAGTTTTTGACTGTCAAAAATAACAACACGCCCTTTCTCAGGATAAATGGTTATTGCTTCGTTGTCTTTATAAATTACTAATGCGCCACCATATTCTGGCAACCAATTTTCATTATTTAAATAACAAACTAAAGATAGTCTTCGTCGTTTATCATTTTGAAAAACATCTAAATGCCTTTTATAAAAGGTACCTTCTGGATAAACAGCATAATGAAATTCCTTAGTAGATATTCCTAAAAAACAAGTAGCATTAAGGTACGCTACAAAATCTTGTACTTTACTAAAAAAAACAGCTGATGATGCTGTCTGATGTGCTTCATCTAACCATAAAATATAATCACCTCGAACAGCTTCTATAATTTTTTCGTCTATTTTATTACCAATAGCAGATTTTTTAAACTGTGTAGCAGCAAATGCATCGTCTAAACCTTTACGAAGTGTATTAACTTCATCAGATGTAAAAAAATGATCTACAACAACATATTCGTGTTCTAAAATTCCATCAATTATGGTTTCATAAAGATGATTACGATTCATGTTCTTTATTTTATTACAAATATAATTGATTTTTTAGCGATTATATTTATTAATTTTGTCGTTCAAAGACAATCTTATGAGTAAAATTAGAATTACTAAGCAATTTAATTTTGAAACAGGCCATGCTCTTTTTGGCTATGATGGAAAATGTAAAAATGTTCACGGACATAGTTACAAATTATCAGTAACGGTAATTGGCGAACCTATTACTGATTCCTCAAATGTGAAATTTGGAATGGTAATAGACTTTGGTGATTTAAAAAAAATTGTAAAAGAAGAAATAGTAGATATCTTTGACCATGCTACAGTATTTAATCAAAATACACCTCATATTGAATTAGCAAAAGAATTAAAAGACAGAGGTCACCACGTAATTTTGGTAGATTACCAGCCTACCAGCGAGAATATGGTAATTGACTTTTCTACCAAAATCAAAAATCGTTTACCAGAAACTATAAAATTGTTTTCGCTTAAACTTCAAGAAACAGAAACATCTTTTGCAGAATGGTATGCTAGTGATAACTTTTAATTTATAAATTTGTTTAAAAAAAGATTTTGAATCCAAAAAAAATATACTTTGCCTCCGACCAGCATTTTGGTGCTCCAACTTCAGAAATGAGTTTTCCTAGAGAACAGAAATTTGTGCAATGGTTAGATGAAGTAAAAAAAGATGCTGAAGCCATTTTTTTATTAGGCGATTTATTTGATTTTTGGTTCGAATATAAAACGGTTGTTCCTAAAGGTTTTATTAGGGTTTTAGGTAAATTAGCTGAAATAAGAGACGCTGGGATTCCTATTTATTTCTTCGTTGGAAACCACGATTTATGGATGGGTGATTATTTTGAAAAAGAACTCAATATTCCTGTTTATCACGACAATAAAGAATTTACCTTTAACGGGAAAACGTTTTTAATTGGGCATGGAGACGGAAAAGGCCCTGGCGACACAGGTTACAAACGCATGAAAAAAGTGTTTACGAATCCTTTTTCAAAATGGTTGTTTCGTTGGTTACATCCAGATATTGGGGTGAAACTAGCGCAATACTTGTCGGTTAAAAACAAGCTTATTTCTGGAGCAGAAGATGTGAAATTTTTAGGCGAAGAAAGCGAATGGTTGGTTCAATATTGTAAACGTAAATTAGAAACAAAACAGTACGATTTTTTTGTTTTTGGACACCGCCATTTACCTATGGAAATTACTTTAAATGAACAGTCAAAATATATCAACTTAGGGGATTGGATTGGTTATTTTACCTACGGCGTTTTTGATGGCGAAACATTTGAATTGAAAAAATACGAATAACAAAAGTGCTTTTGAAAACGAATTTGCGTTAGGGATGGAAGCGGCATCCTCCGATAGATAAAAACAAAAATTTATTTGTAGTTTTTGCTAATCGGAGATATAGCGTAGAGCCCGACCCTTGCGGTAACGCACAAAAAATTATTTTTCTATTTGTAAATCTCTGAATTTTGGTGAAGCAACTGCAGTGGTTCCCACTACGAGTAACGTCATGACTCCTCCAAAAACTACGGCATTTACTACTCCAAATAATTTAGATGTTAAGCCGCTTTCAAACGCTCCTAATTCGTTTGAAGAACCAACGAAAATAGAATTTACGGATGAAACTCTACCGCGCATATCATCTGGTGTGTAAATTTGAAGAATTGTAGAACGAATAACTACTGAAAACCCATCGGTAACGCCGCTTAAAAATAGAGCTAAAACTGAAATCCAAAAGTTTTGGGATAAACCGAAAACGATAATGGAAATTCCGAAACCGAAGACAGCTAACAGTAATTTTTTACCTGTATTTTTTTCAATAGAAAACATAGTAGACGCCAGCATAGTTAGTAATCCACCAATAGCTGGTGCGGCGCGTAAAATTCCGAAACCTTCTGAACCTACTTGTAAAATATCTTGTGCGAAAATGGGTAATAAGGCTACTGCGCCACCAAATAAAACCGCAAACATATCTAAAGAAAGTGCGTTTAAAATAATTTTATTTTGAAACACAAATCTAATTCCAGCTTTTAAACTTTCTGTAACGGGTTCGCCAATTTTTTTATTTAAAATGGGTTTTTTACTGATTTGTAACAACATGAAAATTCCTAAAATAATAGAAACTGTTACAAAAATCATGGAATTAAATACGCCAATTCCGCCAATTAAAAACCCAGCTAAAGCGGGTCCAATTACGGCAGAAACTTGCCAAGATGAACTGCTCCAAGTAGCCGCATTGGTAAATTGCGATTTTGGCACAATTAATCCTAACAAACTAAAAACAGATGGAATGATAAACGAACGTATGATTCCGCCTAAAAAAACCAAAGCATAAATGGCATATAAAAAGGTTTGTTTTCCTATAATTTTGGTCGTTTCAGGATAGACCAAATAACAATATAAAACACTAATAATTGCCGTTCCTGCAAAACATTTGAGCAACATAGTTCTTTTTTCCGATTGGTCTACTATATGTCCGGCAAATAAGGCCATAACGATAGCCGGAATAACCTCCATAAGTCCAATTAATCCGAGCGACCACGGATTTTTAGTAATTCGGTACACTTCCCATTCTATCAAGACAAATTGCATGGACCAAGCCAATACAATGGCTAATCGCATGAGAATAAACCAACGAAATTCTGGTATTCGTAAAGCGGAAAAAGGATCTTTTTTAGTCATTTGAACTATTAATGTCGCGTAATTGCAGTTGCAAAGTTACAGTATCTTTCCATTCATTTTCTTCCAAAGAGAAAATAGCATCAAATTTATTTTTATGGGTAACCCGATCTAATTTAGTTCCCAATCCAAAACCAATTGCTCCAAAACTTTCGGAATTTCCTTGCTTTACAAATGCTTTCAAATGTTCGTTTTCTGCACCTAAAGTCTTCGCATACCCAGAATCCGTTAATCCTTTTGCTAAAAATAAAGGCGTCATGTTTTCAGGACCAAAAGGCTCAAATTGTTTCAACAAACGCATTAATTTTGGGTTGATTTCAGCTAATTCAATTTCGGCATCGTATGAAATTTCAGGTGTCAACAAATCGGGATGAATGGTTTCCTGCACGACTTTTTCGAAGGCATTTTTGAAATTTTCGTAATTTTCTTCCAATAGTGTCATTCCTGCCGCATACATGTGACCACCGAATTGCTCCAAATGTTCCGCACAGGCTTCCAACGCATTATACACATCAAAATCTTTTACCGAACGTGCCGAAGCGGCTAATTTATCGCCACTTTTTGTAAAAACAATAGTCGGGCGATAATACTTTTCAACCAATCGAGAGGCTACAATTCCAATAACACCTTTATGCCAATTTTCTTGATACACAACCGTTGAAAATCGGTTTTGTTCGTTATTTTCTTCGATTTGAAGCAAGGCTTCTTTGGTAATTTGTTTGTCCAATTCTTTTCTGTCCGAATTGTGTTGCTCTATTTCGGATGCAAATTGTTCGGCTTGTTCTAAATCGTACTCGGTTAATAGTGCTACCGCAGCATTTCCGTGTTTAATTCTTCCTGCGGCATTGATTCTTGGCGCCACTATAAAAACCACATCGGTAATGGTTAAGACTTTTTTCTTTACATTTTGAACTAATGCTTTAATTCCTGGTCGTGGATTGGAATTTATCACTTCCAAACCAAATTTTGCCAACACACGATTTTCACCCGTAATTGGAACAATATCAGCAGCAATGGCTGTCGCGACCAAATCTAAATAAGGAAGTAAATCTTCAATGGTTTGGTTTCTTTTTTCGGCTAACGCTTGAATCAATTTAAAACCAACACCGCAACCACATAATTCGTCATAAGGATAGGAACAATCTTCACGTTTTGGATCTAAAACCGCAATGGCATCGGGTAAAATATTGCCAGGTCGGTGATGGTCGCAAATGATAAAATCAATGTTTTTGGCTTTGGCGTAATTTACATGGTCAATTGATTTGATGCCACAATCCAAAGCAATAATTAAGGAAATAGCGTTGTCTTCGGCATAGTCAATTCCCATATAAGAAATGCCGTAACCTTCGTTATATCTGTCTGGAATGTACGTCGCCACATTTGGATAAAAACTTCGTAAATAACTTGAAACTAAGGAAACCGCAGTTGTTCCATCGACATCATAATCGCCAAAAATTAAAATATTTTCATTGTTTGAAATGGCTTTTTCAATTCGAGAAACCGCTTTGTCCATATCTTTCATGAGATACGGATTGTGCAAATCGGCTAAATTGGGACGAAAAAAAGTTTTGGCTTGTTCGAAGGTTTCTATTCCTCTTTGAACTAAAAGTGTTGCAATAATTTCATCAACTTGAAGGGCTTGCTGAATGGCTTGTACTTTTTCTGGATTTGGCTTAGATTTTGGATTCCAACGCATAGTTTTAAAAATTAGAATTTAGAATTTAGAATTCAGAACTTTAGTTTGAACTCTGTTGTTTTGGCTTATAGTATTGAATAACAAATATATAACTATTTTTTGTATTGTCATTTCGACGTAAGGATAAACTACATTTTAATTTATGATAAAATATCACTACTAAATAAATAACTACTCAAAACTGCCTACTAAAAACTGAACACTATTTCTTCCCACCAACACAAACCACAATTTCTCCTTTTGCGGGTTTTACTTCAAAGTGTTTTAAAACTTCTTCGGCGGTTCCTCGGATGGTTTCTTCGTGTAATTTTGAAATTTCTCTAGAAACAGAAACGGGTCTATCTGCACCGAAATATTGAATAAATTCAGCGAGCGTTTTTAATAATTTATGTGGAGATACGTAGAAAATCATGGTGCGGTATTCTTCTTGTAACGCTAAAAATCGGGTTTGTCTTCCTTTTTTATCGGGCAAGAAACCTTCAAAAATAAATTTATCATTCGGTAAACCACTGTTTACTAAAGCCGGCACAAAGGCGGTTGCTCCAGGCAAACAGTCTACTTCAATTCCGTTTTCTACACAAGCGCGTGTTAATAAAAATCCCGGATCAGAAATGGCTGGGGTTCCTGCGTCGCTAATCAATGCAATAGTTTCACCTGCTTGTAAGCGCTTGATTAAATTTTCAACGGTTTTATGTTCGTTATGCATGTGGTGACTGTGCATGTGTGTAGTAATTTCAAAATGTTTGAGTAATTTTCCACTAGTCCGTGTGTCTTCTGCCAAAATTAAATCCACTTCCTTCAAAACAGCAATTGCTCTGAAAGTCATGTCTTCTAAATTGCCTATAGGCGTAGGAACTATGTATAATTTACTCATAAAAATGCTTAACGAAAAATGTTATTGTTTGCCACGAATTAACGAATTTTTTTAATCTTTATTATTACTCGAATTACTATCGACTTTGTCGAAAATTTAAAACACAGATTACACAAATTTTCACTGATTATTTTGTGTGAATCTGTGTTTAATAAAGCAGTATTTATTTAAATTTATTCTCCACAATTTCTAAAAACCGTGTTTCAAATTCTTCTTTACCTACCCAATTGTTGTAATCTGGTTTTACAAAATCTAAAACAAATGATCTTGCTTCTTCTAAATTTGTAAAGGTATTTAATTGTGAAAGCACTCTGTTTAAATCATCTGTATTCCCTGCAAATAGATTTTTTTCAAATGCAATTCTATCGTTCAAAGCTAAAACTATAGCTTTTCCATACACTACTTCTTCTTTAGTTGTTTCTTCTGTTTTTTCTTCTTCAAAAGATAGTGCTGGTGACTCCATTTCAATTTCGTTAGCAATGGAAGGTTCAACAATTTCTTGTTTTACAGGAGAAGCGGCAACCGAATGATTATCTTTTTTTACAAATTCTGTTTCTTGATAATCGTGGACTAAAATATCGTCTAAACTAATTTGTTTGGAAACGGTTGTACCAATAATACTGGTGTCTTTTTTAGGAACTTCCTTCTCTTCATGAGCTATTTCTTCAATAAGCGGTACTTCTTCTTTTTCTTCTTCTTTTTCAATTGGTTCCTCTTCCATTTCAAGCTTTTCTTCTAAAGGCAAACTTTGTGCAGGTGCCTCTTGAATTACTTCGTTTGAAAAAATTTCTTCTTCCATTTCTTGAATATGAGCAGGGCCCGTAAATTCTACTTCGTCTACTTCATCTTCATCTACTTCAATAACACCTACAACTGTTTTTTCTAGTTTTTCTTCAAAAACAGTTTCAGGTATTTCATTTGTAACTAACTCAAAATTTTCTTCATAAAAACGCAATATGGTTAATTGTTCATACAATTTCTTTACCTCATCGTGTAATTGTGCTGTTTCTTTATAATTGTTAAGTTTTAATAAGCGATGTGCTATGCTAATTAATTCTCCTTCAATTTTTTTCTTCATATGGTTTGTTTTTTATTTTTTGGCATTTAACAGATGGTATTTTAAGTGATTTACTTTCATCTGTTTATGTTTAAAATCTCTATTTGGTAACTTTTTATAAAACTAAATTTAGGTATAAACGAATTTTTAATACATTTGTTTGTTTTACAAAGGTAAAATAATTTCAAATTTAAAACACGAAATATATAAAATGTTTCTCGAAAATACTGTAAATCAAGAAGAACAATTTGGTTGGATAGAAGTTATTTGTGGTTCTATGTTTTCTGGTAAAACGGAAGAATTAATTAGACGTTTAAAAAGAGCACAATTTGCCAAACAAAAAGTAGAAATTTTTAAACCTGCAATTGATACTCGTTACCATAACGAAATGGTCGTTTCACATGATGCCAATGAGATTCGTTCTACACCTGTTCCTGCCGCTGAGAACATTAGAATATTAGCCCAAGGATGTGATGTTGTAGGTATTGATGAGGCTCAGTTTTTTGATGATGAAATTATTACTATTTGCAATGACTTAGCTAATAGTGGCATTCGTGTAATTGTAGCTGGTTTAGACATGGACTTTAAAGGAAATCCATTTGGCCCTATGCCTGCCTTAATGGCTACTGCCGAATATGTAACCAAAGTTCATGCGGTTTGTACACGAACAGGAAACTTAGCCCATTACAGTTACAGAAAAGCGGCGAGTGAAAACTTGGTTTTGCTAGGAGAAACAGAAGAATATGAACCTTTAAGCAGAGCTGCATATTACAAAGCAATGCGTGAACAAAAAGAAGAAGAATAATGACTATTTCTACTTTTTTTATTGAAGAAACATTAAACACATCGTTTTCAAATCATGCTGAAAATGTAGAATTTGACCATATTTCAATTGATAGTCGGTCGCTACAAAATAGTGCAACTACCTTATTTTTTTGCTTAAAAGGTCAAAATCATGATGCACATGAATTTATCGCATCTCTAATTTTCAAAGGTGTTTCTTATTTTATCGTTGAATATATTCCTGCTGAATTTGAAGATAAAGCCCATTTTTGTGTGGTGCAAGATAGTGCCAAAGCCTTACAAAAAATGGCAACAGCTTATAAAAAAGCTTTTTCAATAGAAACAATTGGAGTTACTGGTAGCAACGGAAAAACGATAGTAAAAGAATGGCTAAATTTTCTATTAAGTCCAGATTATGCAATAGTCAGAAGCCCTAAAAGTTATAATTCGCAAGTGGGAGTGCCGCTTTCTATTTTTGGGATTAATGAAAAACATAATTTGGGCATTTTTGAAGCGGGCATTTCAGAAAAAGGCGAAATGGATGCTTTAGCAGCTATTATTCAGCCAAATATAGGGGTGTTTACCCATTTAGGAACGGCTCATGACGAGGGTTTTCAAAACACCGAACAAAAATTAATTGAAAAATTAAAACTTTTTAAAAATTGTAAAGTCGTTATTCTTGAAAAGAATGATTTTGTTGAAAAACATTTAAATTGTTCGGCCTTTACGTGGAGTTTTGAAAATAAAAATGCAGATGTTGTAGTGCTTTCTAAAGAAAAAAAGGAGCAAAAAACACATATTACACTAAAGTATCAAAACAACTCTTTTAGTATTTGGATCCCATTTACCGAAGAATCAGCAGTGGAAAATAGTTTAACTTGTATAGCTTCAATGCTTTATCTTGGGATTACACCAGAAGTTATTGGCTCACGTATTTCACAATTATATGCAGTTGAAATTAGACTTCAGGCAAAAAAAGGAATCAATAATTGCTTACTCATTGACGATAGCTTTTCGAGTGATTACCAGTCATTAAAAATTGCCTT
>NZ_CALFIG010000198.1 GCF_937876455.1 uncultured Flavobacterium sp. | reverse complement strand
TTCCGATCTCATTTCTTCCAAATCTCTTTTGGCTTCTTCTAATGAAGAGCAGCCAATAATGTTAGAATAAAATAAAGGCGTAAACCATCAGCCCTATAAACATCAAAAGGCCGATGTATGCCAAGGAAACTGCAATCCAAATTAAAACTTTTTTCATTTTCTATAACTTGTTTTAAACCCAAAATACCTTAGTAAAGGCAGCAAAATAAATGCAAGAAATGACCAATAGGAATCTGTAAATTTGGTAATTAGCAGCCAAGTTATTAAGTCTTGAAGTCGGTACTGACAGAAATTAGCCAAATGCCACTCATCTGTTAAAAACACCAAAAAAGAAGAACTAAAGCGAAACTTCTCAATCCTATTGCCGTCCATATCTTCAATTACTTCCCCGTTCTCGTCCGTTTTCCACTTCGCCTCCCATCCATGCGTTCGGTATTCTTCGGAGTGCTGAATGGTGTCCGCAATACCTTTAAAACGCCCCATAAGGACGTATAGCATTGATATTACAAGTATGGTAATGATTGTCATTGTTCTTTTTTCAATTCACGGTATGACATTATAAACGGCAAGACCACGGGTATCAGCACTATCGCAGGAGCGATCAATACCCACAAAGTCACGGCTAAATATTCTCTGATATAAGTCAGGCTATACATAAACCCAAGAAGGCCGCCTAATTGCACCGCGCCATAATTGTAAATAGACGCATGGAATACCCGTACCCACATAGGAACTATTCGGCCGCCTATCTCATAAAAGTATTCGGCTTCTTTTTGGGACTTTTTCGGGTTCGCAAGTCTAAAATGTACTTCTATCTTGCGTAGTTGATCTTCTTTGTATGCTCTGCTCATGGCGTTGAAATTAATTTAAAAATCTCTTTCGCTTTCCATTCTTCTCAAACAATCAAGAGGTGTTTCGTCTGGCTTAATTGTGTAGCTACAACCAACCGTGCCACCCTTCCAAGAGCCTTTTCCTTTACCAATACCTTCGCTAAATTCTACGTCAATATACGTTCTCTTTTTAGCAAATAACCTTGTCCACTGAAACAATAAAGGTCGCCACTCCATTTCACATAGACTTATGGTAGCTTTTACCACAGTTCCGTCATACGTATCGGTGTAGTCATAGGTTTCACTCCACCTATTTTTCTTTCTCCATGCGTAAGTTCCAGCCGTTTCTTCATTCCCGTTCCAATAAAACTTATTATCTTTTGTTTCATGGAACCAATCGTAACCGTCTTTCATTTTAGTAGATGTTCTGACCCACTTCATGTCCCAAGGCATCGTAATCGTTTTCCACTTTTTACCACCTTCAAAATTGCCAGCCCCACCAACATATATCCAAAACTTATTGTTATGGTAATTTATACCCCATGCGGCACTGTCGCAATCCTGTATGCCTGTTTTAATTGGCAAACGAATGTATAGCCTTCCCCACCCAAATAAAATTAAGGGTAAAAGGAACAACCAATAAAGCGAAAAGTAACACAGTATCGGAATAGACAATAGAGCAATCAACTGAGTAATGCTTGTGTTTACTTGTGGTCTTTCGTCAAAATATCCTGCTTTTTCAATATAAAATCCTTGACGGAAAGTTGGATAAAAAGATACCCATTTTGGATCGTCTGTTTGGTATTTCATTTCTTCACAATGTATGTAGTCCCACAAGGTATTCTTGTTAGACTATGAGATGAAACAGTTAATTCCGTTGTGTCGCCGTCGCTTGTTACGGTTTGGATATGTGTTGGAGTTATTTTACCAAGGATAAATCCAAAAATAAAAAACACTACCATTACAGCACCCGCGCCAATGGCGTTTACTGTTTTGCTTGTTCTGTCCATTTTAGTTTGTTTTGATTTTCTAAAGTTTCTCTCAAATAAGGCCATGACATTAATAGTCTTGTCCAATAGACGTTCGCATCATCTCTGCCGTCGTACTCAGTATGTAGTTTTGTATCGTGCATTTTAGTCATGCAAATATAAGTCAATACTATTTTATCTGCAAGTTTTTGTTACAGAATTTTTCACCGCCCACCAAAATCTATTGTCAGGGTCGTTTTTAATCCGCTCGTTCGCCCTTGTAAGAATCTTTTCATTGGATTCGATTTGACGAACTACTTTTAGGTATTCTCTTGGGTCGAGGGCCATTCTATTTTGCCGTTTAATCTTATAAATTCATTGTATGCGCTCCATGCCGCGATTTGACCCATTGTTATATCGGGATCAGACGGGCTTTCTTCCAAACATTTTTCGGCTAACAAACATCTTTGCTTCCAATATTCAACGTTTTCAGTCACCACCTTCTGCTCACTCAGTAGCGGTAACTCTCTTAGGTGTGGGTACTTTTCACGGGCTTGTTGCCACGTGGTGATACGGCCATTATAATAGGTTGCCCACATAAAACCTTCTTCCGTTTCGGGAAAATTGAACCCATATCGCATAGCTTCAAATTCATCGGAAACCTCTCTCTCAGGAAAGTAATTTCTATCCGCATTCCCCCTATTCCTTATCGCCCTCGCCCTAATTTCGGGGTCGGGTATCATGTTAAGTGCTTCTAGTATGGTCATGATTGAAGTAGTTTATTATTTACAAAAACATTCTACACACATATCATCAAGAATGATATGCTCTGTAACTTTATCACACGTTGTGCAGTGCCTTAATCTGCTTTGCTCGATGGCTGCACTCATTATCTTATCGACCTCCGATTGAGATGGGGTAAATCCGTACATCTGTTTTATGGTTTCAGACAATAGGTTCATTGCTCTGTTGTTGTTTTATGTTCAGCCCATTCGGTTGACAGTAGGTTGTCGCAATCAATATGGATTGAGCGGAGGTAGTTGATAGTGGTGGCGGCTGTTTTGTAATTGTGAAGCGTTTCACACACTTCGAGGTCATTTAAAAAATCATCCACAGTAAAACGATACCATTTCATGTGCTGTTCAAATTCACGCTTCTCCTCTTCCGTCATATCCTCTACTCTGCGGAGGAGGAGTTTGAAACCCCAATCCTTTTCAATTTTTGTCGCGCAATTACAAACAGCTCCGAATACGTTTTGGTAATACAGCGTTCCCCATCCATCCGATGTTGGTATAAAAGTCACAAATGTTGCGCTCTTATCTACTCCAAGTACAGATACCTCACAACCCATATACGAGGGTAGTATCTTTATGAATTCACTTCTATCCATTGTATTAGTCTTTTGTTGGTGGTTCAGGTAGTGGCATCCAATGGGTAATTTCTCCTTTACTTACTGTCAAATGGGTGTATTCATCCCAATTCTCAATACGCTCATACCACCCTTCTTTGAAGAAGAATTGATCAGCGTCCTCGATGTATTCCGAAACATCGTCGTCGTCATCACACAATTCAACCGTTCCCTTTTTGATATAGCTCGCCATAATGTATCGACGTTTTCCATGACTGTTTAAATAAGTAGCCTGTACTTTCGCGTCATTTTTCGGCAACCCGTCTTTTACGTTAATCCATTTCATCGTTTTAATTATTTCCTACAAATGTAACACAATCATTCTCACTTGTCAAGATATTTCTTACAAATTTAATTACATTTTAATACTTGACAAACCAAAAATATGTCATATCTTTGCCCAAGTCTTAATCCTTAAATAGGGTATCTAAGGTTTCATTGTTTTTTTTAAGTGTAGGAATTAGCCCCTAACGAGGGGCTTTTTCTTTTTAACAAAAAAAATACTTG
Organism: uncultured Flavobacterium sp.; assembly: GCF_937876455.1. Classification (GTDB taxonomy): domain Bacteria; phylum Bacteroidota; class Bacteroidia; order Flavobacteriales; family Flavobacteriaceae; genus Flavobacterium. The sequence continues at coordinate 1,865 of NZ_CALFIG010000198.1, read as the reverse complement.
ACAAGATTAAAAAACGATTTATATTTGCCTCATCTTTCAAACGAGAAAGACCGAATCTATTACGTATTGTAGACCACTTTGTGAATACAGGACATTGACAAAGTGGAGGAGAAATAAAAAACTTCTCCGAAACTTTTGAAAAGCCCATGCAGTCCTGTTGTGTGGGTTTTTTATTTTCAGCATGTTTGTGATTGATTGAGCACTTTCAGGACAAGCGTGTATATTGAAAATGGACAAAATGATTGTGCGATTGATTTTTGGCTAAACACTATTTGGCTTTCGCATATCGGTGGTACAAAAAGGGGGGATGCCAAACCACCAACATTGTCACTAAGGAAAGTGATGTAGGGCATCAGCGGGGTTGGATACCTGCAAAGACTTCCAATCTGACGGACACCAACGTTTCACGTCAGACGAAAGCGAGGGCTCACGACGCGACGGCATGTTGTGTTTTTAAAGCACTGCTTGGGGTGGCAACCTTGTGTGAAAGCACTAGGGGAAGTCACTCCTTTGCTCAGGTCTTCTCTGCTCAAGCATGTTGGTTCTTTACTTAACAATTACACCAATATTTTAAATGTAAAACAATGGACAAAAAATCAAAAAAAAATAAAGACCCCGAAAACCCCAATTTTTTTGATCTAACAAACTCTATTGAAATTTGGTTTGACGGAAGCTGTGAACCATACAATCCCGGAGGAAGAATGGGCTACGGGGCTGTAATAAAGAAAAATGGCCAAACATTAAAAGAACTTTACTCAGGTGAACCATCAAATGATAAAAACTCAAACAACGTTGCTGAATATTCTGCTCTTAAAATGAGTCTTGAATATTTGATTGAAAACGGGTTGAACAATGAACGAGTTTTTGTTCGCGGGGATTCCAAACTTGTGATAATGCAAATGACTGGCAGGTGGGGAATAAAAGAAGGTCGTTATGTTGATGTTGCTAAAGAAACATTTGGTCTTTTAAAACAGTTTCCTAAGATTTACCTCAAATGGATACCAAGGGAAGAAAACCAAGAGGCCGACGGATTAAGTAACAGGTATTGGATTGAGAACAACGATTTTGATGATCTAATTGACTTCTACGAGCCGCCCGCGTGTCTGGTGTAAAAAAAAACCCTGACTCAAACCGTTGTCTGACATCAGGGGTTAAAACCAAACCTTACTTAAAAACCTATTTTCTGACTGCCCTGACTATTTCAAGGACTTCATCAAACATCTTTACTTTTCCTTCATTAACACGGTTGTACGCCGCTTCGTTCATTTCTGTTCTGACCTCTGAGGAAATTTTCTTTTCAATTTCACTCAAAGATTTGGTAAGTTCCCCGTTACGTTTCAATGTGTCTGAAACCGCGTTTTCAAGGGCTTTAAGTTGATCCATAAGAACCGCGTTTTCCTCTTTACAATCATTCATCGTCGCAAGCCACTCGTCTTGCTCTGAGCGCGACATCTTGAGCAGAAACTCAAAATTCATCGACAAGCGCGGACGGACTTCTTGTTTTTTCTTCTTGAGTAAATTCATTTTTTCACGGGTTTAGGTGAAGCAAAACCTGACTTAGCAAATTTCTGTTCTTTTGTGTAGTCGATTGGGGTTCTTGCCAACCCCTGTTCAAAAGAAAGCGCACCTTCGTAAACACAATTAAACATTGCTTTCAAATGGGTTTTAACCGCTTTGATGTCGTTTAAACTTTCGGATTGAGAAAGCGGCTCACCGTTCTTTCCTACATACTTTACAATGTACTTCGCGTTTGGGTTTTTCTTAGACGGCTTTGCGTCATAAATTTGGACACTTGGAGTTTTCATATTTACTTTGATTTATTTGCTTTTTTGTAATACGCTTTTGACCTCAAATGTTTTTTGGTC
>NZ_CALFIG010000197.1 GCF_937876455.1 uncultured Flavobacterium sp. | reverse complement strand
AAAGTGGCACGCGAGCTGGGTTCAGAACGTCGTGAGACAGTTCGGTCTCTATCTACTGTGGGCGTTAGAAATTTGAGTGGATCTGACTCTAGTACGAGAGGACCGAGTTGGACGAACCTCTAGTGTATCAGTTGTCCCGCCAGGGGCACCGCTGAGTAGCTACGTTCGGAAGGGATAAGCGCTGAAAGCATATAAGCGCGAAACCCACCACAAGATGAGATTTCTTTTAAGGGTCGTGGAAGATGACCACGTTGATAGGCTATAGATGTAAAGGCAGTAATGTCATAGTCGAGTAGTACTAATAACCCGTTAGCTTATTGTACAAGTCTCCCGATAGCAATATCGGGAGCAGCTTCTTTTTTTAAATGTTTTTATCTCAGTATGTTACGATATTAGTCTCGTTACAATCGAGACAGTGAAAAGTAACTAGTAACAAGTGATTAGTCAAAAGCTAATTACGAATCACTAAGTGCTTATCACTTAAAACTTAAGGTGGTTATTGCGTCGGGGCTCACCTCTTCCCATTCCGAACAGAGAAGTTAAGCCCGATTGCGCCAATGGTACTGCATCACTGTGGGAGAGTAGGTCGCCGCCTTTTTTTATAAAAGCCTGTCTAATACTAGACAGGCTTTTTTGTTTTTAATTACTAAGCAAAAGAAAATACTATAAATGAAATGAATGATTTTTAGTGTTTTTAACAGAAGTTTTTATTTGCAGTCAACTTGTTCGAACTTTTTAAAATATTGAATTCTTGTCTTACCGTTAAAATTTTTAGGTGTTTTACTTGTTATTCGTTTAAATTAATAACGGTTTGAAGATTTGCGATGGGCGGGGCTTCCGAAGCCGCGTCCTGTCCCCGACACCGAACGCAATAAAGATACGAAAACGTTGGATTATGCGTCAACCCCGCTTGTCGCAAATACATTGTTGTGCGTAGTGCCAGTCACCGTAATTTGAATCCTTTGTACATAAAATATGCAATTGTCCCAAGAACCGACAGCAGAGTCACAGGTGTAAACCATGTCCCAAGTCCCTGCATTTTTCCTAGTCCATTTTGAATTGTCGCATAGGTCAAGTAACCGAATATTAATACTGTAAAAGTCTTAAGAACTCTAACCATTAATGTTAGGTTTTTGTATTGTCGTTCAGCATTCTCCTCTGTTATTTCAAAAGGGTAGTTAAAGATATGTGGAAATCTCAGTCCGATAGTCATTACTAAATATGTCACAATTGTCACGGCTGGTAAAGTAAATAAGATTGACTTTCCGCTAAACCCGTCAGGTTGGCCGCTTGCGTTATAGTGTCTTGGTATTGTGTCGGGTAAGTCGTTGTACGAAAGTATCACAAATACAACTGTAAAAATAATTCCAATCAGTCCGACTATCTCGAAGAGCCAATCAGTCGTTGTCGTTGCAATCTTAATTTTTGGTCTAGTCATTCTTGGTCTGTTATTATTTTGGTATTACGCACAACTTGTTTATATGCGAAACTTTCGAACTAGTATCGTACCTTATTGGCAAGATTAGCGAAAGTTTCATTAGTTTTTATTTCGCTTATTTTTGTTTAAAAATAGTATAAAATACTTATACATCAAAAGGTTTTTTTATTTTTTTTAAACTATCATTTGTTACATGGGTGTAAATCATCGTGGTCTTTGGACTACTATGACCCAATAAATCTTGAATATAACGTAAATCAGTACCACTTTCTAATAAATGCGTTGCAAAACTATGTCTCAAGGTATGAAGGGTTATGTTTTTTTTTATTCCTGCTTTTTGAAGTGCTTGTTTCAAAACTTGTTGTAAACTTCATGCATCATAGGGTTGTCCGGTATTTTGCCCTTCAAATAAAAGTTCTAACACGACTAAATACAAAAATGCCTGCTCCAAAAAACGAAACAGGCATATTGTGTGCTATTAGTAAGGACTAACTTATATTTTTTTCAATTGTTGTTTTAACATTACAATTTGGTCTTTTAGCATGTTGTGTTTGTCTAATTTAGTGGCTTCTTTCAATAGTTTTTCAGCTTCTATTTTCTTTCTTCTTGAAGCGGCAATTCCTGCCAATTGTAGTTTTGCTAAGGCTAAATCTTGATCCATGCTTAATCCTAATTCTACCGCTTTTTTAAAGAATTTTTCTGCAGCGTTTAAATTGGTTTGGGATACCATTAATCCGTTTAGGTAGTTGTAATACCCTTGTTGTTTTCTAACTAAAGCTCCTTCAGGATTTTTAATTTTGTCAAGGTACTTCTTAGCTCCTTCAAAATTTTGTTTTCTTAATTGCAAAAACGCTAAGATAATTAGTTCGTTTTTAAAGTAGAATAATATGAAAATACTACTCAATAAAAGCAAGAAAATACCATTACCTATTTCGTTATCTGCAAACTGATAAATAGCATAAGCTATAATGGCAATTGCCACGAATAATTTTATATTTTTATTAAACATAATAAATAAATTAGTCTTGCAAAGGTAATAAAATCTATTAAAAATATTTTTAAAAAAGTTCTTGTAAATGAAAAAAGTCTTTGTATATTTGCACTCGGTTTTCAGGATATGAATTCCTTTATGTTTTATTATAGATTTTAAAAAATACTAGCAATGAGTAAAAGAACGTTTCAACCATCAAAAAGAAAAAGAAGAAATAAGCACGGTTTCATGGATAGAATGGCTTCTGCTAATGGAAGAAAAGTGCTTGCTCGTAGAAGAGCTAAAGGAAGACATAAGTTAACTGTTTCTTGCGAACCAAGACACAAAAAATAATGTTTAGCTTAAACAATATATCAGCCGTTACTTTTATTAGTAACGGCTTTTTTTTAAACTGTTTATAAAATTTGATAAGTTTTAAAGTTCGTTTTAATGCAAACTTTTGAAAATTAGTAATTTTATATTCACAATAGAACTACAACCCACAACAAAACAACAATACAATGCCAAAAGACACTTCTATCAAATCGGTTTTAATTATTGGTTCAGGGCCTATCGTTATCGGACAGGCGTGTGAATTTGATTATGCAGGTTCGCAATCGGCTCGTTCATTAAGAGAGGAAGGAATTGAAGTAATCTTAATCAATTCAAATCCAGCAACTATCATGACCGACCCTTCTATGGCCGATCATGTTTACTTGAAGCCACTGACTACAAAATCAATCATTGAAATTCTAAAAGCACATCCGCAAATTGACGCTGTTTTGCCTACAATGGGCGGACAAACCGCACTTAATTTAGCCATTGAAGCTGAAGAAAAAGGGATTTGGAAAGACTTTGGGGTTCGTTTAATAGGTGTAGATATCAACGCTATTAATATTACCGAAGATCGAGAAAAATTTAAAGTATTATTAAATAAAATTGGTATTCCACAAGCTCCTGCAAAAACAGCCAATTCATTCTTGCAAGGTAAAGAAATTGAGCAAGAATTTGGTTTTCCATTAGTTATTCGTCCTTCCTTTACATTGGGTGGAACAGGGGCTGCAATCGTGTATAAAAAAGAAGATTTTGACGGTGCATTAACCTATGGATTAGAAGCTTCTCCTATACATGAAGTCTTGATTGACAAGGCATTAATGGGTTGGAAAGAATATGAGTTAGAATTGTTACGCGATAAAAATGATAATGTAGTTATTATTTGTACCATTGAGAATATGGATCCGATGGGAATCCATACAGGTGATTCTATTACGGTGGCACCAGCCATGACATTATCTGATACGACGTTCCAAAAAATGCGTGATATGGCCATTTTAATGATGCGCTCTATTGGTAATTTTGCTGGGGGTTGTAATGTGCAGTTTGCGGTTTCACCAGATGATAAAGAAGACATTGTAGCCATCGAAATCAATCCGCGGGTATCGCGTTCTTCGGCTTTAGCTTCAAAAGCAACGGGTTACCCAATTGCTAAGATTGCTACCAAACTAGCTTTAGGCTATAACTTAGATGAATTACAAAATCAAATTACAAAATCGACTTCAGCATTGTTTGAACCTACGTTAGATTATGTAATTGTAAAAATACCACGTTGGAACTTTGATAAATTTGAAGGTTCAGACCGTACGTTAGGTTTACAAATGAAATCGGTAGGGGAAGTAATGGGAATTGGCCGTTCGTTCCAAGAAGCGCTTCATAAAGCTACACAATCGTTAGAAATTAAACGAAATGGCTTAGGAGCAGACGGAAAAGGCTATAAAAACTACGAACAAATTATTGAAAAATTAACTTTTGCGAGTTGGGATAGAGTATTTGTCATTTACGATGCCATTGCTATGGGAATTCCGCTTTCAAGAATTCACGAGATTACTAAAATTGACATGTGGTTCTTGAAACAATATGAAGAATTGTTCCACTTAGAGCGCGAAATTTCAAACTATAAAGTAAATACTTTACCAAGAGAATTACTATTAGAAGCCAAACAAAAAGGATATGGCGACCGCCAAATAGCACACATGATGGGTTGTTTAGAAAGTCAGGTGTATAAATTGCGTGAAGAACAAAACATCAAGCGTGTCTATAAATTAGTTGATACGTGTGCGGCTGAGTTTAAAGCGGTAACGCCTTATTTTTATTCCACTTTTGAAGCCGAAATTGAAAAAGCAGACGGTACTAAATACGTGCACAACGAAAGTATTGTTACCGATAAGAAAAAAGTAGTCGTTTTAGGTTCAGGACCAAACCGAATTGGACAAGGAATTGAGTTCGATTATTCGTGTGTGCATGGGGTTTTAGCGGCTAAAGAATGCGGCTATGAAACCATTATGATTAATTGTAATCCAGAAACGGTTTCTACCGATTTTGATACGGCAGATAAATTGTATTTTGAACCTGTTTTTTGGGAACATATTTACGATATTATTCAACACGAAAAACCAGAAGGCGTAATAGTGCAGCTTGGTGGACAAACCGCATTGAAATTAGCCGAAAAATTAGCCAAATACGGCATCAAAATATTAGGAACTTCGTTTGATGCGTTGGATTTAGCCGAAGACAGAGGTCGTTTTTCAGATTTGTTAACGCAATTAAACATTCCGTTTCCTAAGTTTGGAATTGCTGAAAGCGCAGAAGAGGCGAGTACCTTAGCGGATAGTTTAGACTTCCCATTGTTAGTGCGTCCTTCGTATGTGTTGGGCGGACAAGGCATGAAGATTGTCATTAACAAACAAGAATTAGAAGAGCACGTTATTGATTTATTAAAATCAATTCCTGGAAATAAATTATTGTTAGACCATTATTTAGATGGCGCTATTGAGGCTGAAGCCGATGCCATTTGCGATGCCGATGGTAACGTGTACATCATAGGAATAATGGAACATATAGAGCCTTGTGGGGTACACTCGGGTGATAGTAACGCTACATTACCACCGTTTAACTTGGGTGAGTTTGTGATGCAGCAAATTAAAGACCATACCGAAAAAATTGCCCGTGCATTGCAAACGGTTGGTTTAATCAACATTCAGTTTGCCATTAAAGACGATACCGTTTATATTATTGAGGCCAATCCAAGAGCCTCGCGTACGGTGCCGTTTATTGCAAAAGCGTATGGCGAACCGTATGTAAATTATGCTACTAAAGTAATGCTAGGACACAATAAAGTAACTGATTTTGTGTATAACCCGCAGTTAAAAGGCTATGCCATTAAGCAACCGGTGTTCTCCTTTAGTAAGTTTCCTAATGTAAACAAAGCCTTAGGTCCAGAAATGAAATCTACGGGAGAAAGTATTTTATTCATAGACGATTTAAAAGACGATCAATTCTACGATTTATACTCGCGAAGAAAAATGTATTTAACGAAGTAATACTAAAAATCCCAATCGTTTGATTGGGATTTTGTTTATACTTTAAAAATGGCGAGTAACCATAAACAGCTATTTAACGTTCCGAAACTTGGCGAGGTTGCGAAGTTCGGAACGAATTATTTTCTATCAAAGATAATATTTCTTGCGAAACGTGAATGTGAACTTACCACAAAACTCGCAATTGCGACAAGCGGCTGTTATGTGCTGCCGCTAATACATAGTTTTGAATCCTCTGAGTACCCACAGAAGAATATGGATTACCAAAGGAAGAAATACAAAAAAGAGAGTAAAATATAAACCAATCTTAAACATTTTCGGGCCATATTTGTTGTCTTTCTTTCGGAATATTTCTGTCAGCCAACCTAATGAGTAACCAAGGTTACATAAAATTCCAAAACCAATAATTGCAAAAGGTTCGACTAAATCTTCTCCAGGCGGAACGTTTACAATTGCTGAGATTATTAGCAAACTTATAATTCCAAAAACAAGAACAACAATGTTGTAAAGAATTCTTCTCAGTTCCCACCAAAGCAAAATCTGAAAAGTGTTTCTGTCTTCGGAATCAACTTCCAGTAATCTATCTAAATACTTCATTTTTTTAGGTTTCGTGTTAGGCGGTTACACATAACTTGTATATATGTCTGACAAAATGATACATAGCTACTCAATTTTGGGTGTATATGTCTGACAAATATCAG
>NZ_CALFIG010000196.1 GCF_937876455.1 uncultured Flavobacterium sp. | reverse complement strand
CACTATTTCCAATATGATTACAAAGAGTACATATGTTGCTACTATTAGGCTTTGATTCAGTAAGTCTGCAAGACATTCCTAATAGATTTCCATTCAAATTATAAGTAATAAGAAGTTTTTTTGTTGCTTCATCAATCCAACCTAAATATACAAGCTTTTTATCTTTAATATCTAAGTTAGGAATTTTAAGTTTCTTTTCCTTTTTGAATATTTTAACAAGTTGATTTTTTGTTATGTTTTCCATGCCAAAAACATATATGTTTAAATCATTTAAATACACAGCCCTTTCAGAAGGTGTTTCTTTTTTAGTTTTACTAGTAAATATGTTAGTTATTCAGCCACTGAATGTTGATGTATACAAATTACTATTAAAGCCCATTGGTATGGCACATGGTATCTTATTTATACTTTATATTGTGTTAGCCTTCTTGCTTAAAGAAGAAAGAAAATGGAATTTTAAAGATTTTAGTATCATCATTTTAGCTTCTTTTCTTCCTTTTGGAACATTTTACGTTGATGCAAAATATTTAAAATAATTTGTAAATGAAAGTATTTGATATTGCTGAACCCCTTTTAAAAAATGTCAACCCTACTCTAGCGTTATATGCTAATTTAGTGGTTAATTTACTTGTTTTAACTATCATTGCTTATGTATTAGATTATGTTTTCAAAAAAGTATTAATCGTTATTTTAGCCCTTATTGCTATTCGAACAAAGTCAAGTTTTGATGATTTTTTGGTAGCAAATAAAACAGCTAAGTACATTGCACATCTAGTTCCGCTTTATTATATCTACAAAAAAGTTCCTATAGTTTTAGATAAATTTGTCTATTGGGAAGCATTTTTTGGCAAACTAGTAAAGTTTAATATTATTGTACTTTCTATTCTTATTATACGAAGTATTTTCAATTCCCTTAAGGATTATTTAAAAGAGCAACCAAAATATAAAGATAAACCTATAGATAGCTATATTCAAGTCATTATGATAATGATGTGGGTATATGGTGCAATTTCTTTTATTTTAATCCTATTTGATACTACAAAAGGTACGCTATTAACTGCTTTTGGTTCAGTTTCGGCTATTATTATTTTAGTATTTAGAGATACTATTTTAGGATTTGTAGCAAGTATTCAAGTCACTGTCAATGATATGGTTAGAATTGGAGATTGGATTACAGTAGATAAATATGGCGCTGATGGTGATGTAGAAGAAATAAACTTAGCTACGGTAAAAGTTCGTAATTTTGATAACACTACTTCTACTATTCCTACCTATAGCTTAATTTCAGATAGTTTTAGAAATTGGCGAGGGATGATTAATTCTGATGGTAGAAGAATTAAACGACATATTTTAATTAAAGGGAATTCTGTTCGCTTTTTAAAAGATGAAGACATTCAAAGATTAAAACAAATTAGTTTAATTACCAACTATTTAGATAAACGTCAACACGATATTGACAAATTTAATCAAAGTCATAATATAGACAAAAGCTTGCAAATAAACGGTAGAAATCTAACTAATTTAGGGGTTTTTAGAAAGTACATTCAACAATATATTTTGTCTCACCCAGGCATTAATAAAGATATGTTATTGATGGTTCGTTATTTACAACCAACTGAAAAAGGGATTCCGCTTGAAGTATACTGCTTTAGTAATGATAAAGTATGGGAAAACTACGAATACATTATGTCTGATATTTTTGATCATATTGTGGCATCTATTGGTTATTTTGATTTAGAACTTTTTGAATTACAACCTTCAAAAAATAATTAATTTAGAATTAAATTATTTTATTAATTATTTCTTCATGATCGAAAGCTAAATCAGGTAAATTATTGATAAAAAACCATTTAACTTCTTTAGCATCATCTAAAGGTTTAATATTTTGTTGGCTAGTTAATTGTGCGCTAAACGCTATGGAAACCATATGCCCGCGTGGATCTCTACCTGGTTTTCCAAAAGCACCGATTTGAATAACTTCACTCACAGTCACATTTGTTTCTTCTTTCAGTTCACGTTTGGCCGCCTCCTCTAAATCTTCGTTTTCATCTACAAAACCACCAGGCAACGCCCAACAGTCTTTAAAAGGGTTATTTTTTCGCTTAATTAATAAAATTTCATTGCGATTTTCATTGAAAACCACCATATCAACAGTTAGGAAAATTTTTGAAATATATTTTGTCATTGATTTTTTTTGTAAATTTAAAACAAAAAAATGAGTGCTAGAGAAGAATGGTTAAACCAATTTAAATCAGTGCCTTTTGGTAATGAATTAGCCTATTCATTACCAGAGGAAAAGTTTCAAAACCAAACACTTAGACCTATACTAAAGTGGCAAAACGAACTATTGCTAGAGGTTTTTAGAAATTATGCAAGTAAGCAAAAAGGTGTATTTTTTTTACTCTCTCCAGAAAAAAAAGAAGCCTATATAGAAAATGTTATCCAAAAAGACATTAAGTTTAGAAACACGATAAAAGGTATCGTTATTGGTTTATTTAGTTTAGAAGAATTTCAAGATTATATAAAAAATTCATCAAACTTAAATAAAAGAATGATGAATTTAGTAATTGAGCGTTTAAAAAGTCAAAGTATGGTTATAAGCGAATAGCTATATTAATATAAACTTTCACCATTTAAATCAGTAGTCAACACATCACTCATGTAGTCAAAAAACGGACGCATAGCACAAAATGTTTGAATAACTTGTTCGCTGAAATTAGGTGATAAAACTTCTTTATTTGTAAAATTTCTAGTTAACAAAAATTGTTTCTTTCGAATAAGTGCTATCGCTTCATGATTTTTATCAAATTCTTTTGGAGCAGTTTTCAACTCCTCACCTTTCAAACCAGAAAAATAAGTAACAAAAGTATCAGCGGAAATAATAGCATTTAATTCGGAGGCGTCTAATTCAATTTCTTTTCTTATTCGAAATAAATCATCGGCATTTGGTGCCCAAAATCCACCACCAACAAAACTAGCATTGTTTTCTATATGTAAATACATACCGCCTCGTAACAACGGTTTTGTTCTACTAAATCCCACCGAAAAATGATTTTTATAAGGCGATTTATCTTTTGAAAAACGCACATCTCTATAAATTCTAAAAATTTGCATTTTCTCAATACTATCTACCTGCTCTAATTTTGAATAAATGCTTTCAAAAAAAGATTTAGCTTTTTGTTCTTGAAGCTGGAATTGTTTTTTATTCGCGGCAAACCATTCTCGATTATTATTTGCCTGTAAGTAATTTAAAAAATCAAACAGTTCTTGGTCTAACATCAACTTAGTCATCATGTTCTTCAGATTCTGTTGCAGGTGTTGTGGCTTGATTAGCTCTAATTTCAGTGTGACGAATTTCTCCACCAGAAGTCCCCACAGTTTTTGCCACTACAGCACTTCCCACAGCACAAACTAACGTACAAATACCCACTATTTGATTCCATGATTTATTTTTTAAGCTGGCAAATAGTCCAGCTAATGAAAATAACCCCGTAGCATACATTAATAGTGCAAATTTTTCTGCAATTTCTTCATGTTCATGTATGATTTGATGACCAACATTTGGAAGTTCTTCAACCAACTCCTCTGCTCCTTCTCCAGTAAACATACTAGCAAATGTAAAAAGAGAACTTGTGAATAATACAACATAAGCAACTCGTTTAATAATTTCATTTTTAAAGCCAAAACCAGCTACTAAAATTGCAATGCCAAAAATTGCACCAATAATCGGAAAATGGTTTACCACCATGTGTAAATGTGCGTCATTCATACTTATTTAGATTAAAATTTATATCTTTACTCCCTAATACTATTTCATTCCATGAAAACTATCTTAAAGCATTATCTAGTCTATAAAAATATCGCTTTGTTCTATTTAATTATAGGATTTATTACAAGAATTGTATTGTTAATACATCCTATTACACAAAGCAATTTTTCATTTATAGACTATGTAAAGATATTCATTTTTGGATTACTTTCAGATTTTTTTATTTTCATTTTCATTGGAAGTTTGCTTTGGTTGTATTTATTATTTCTTTCCAATTCAAAATTTAAAAAACCGTACGGTTACTATATTTTCTCATTTTTTATACTTTTATTCGTTTATATTTTGTCTGGAAAAAGTATATTGTCTGAATACGGAGGCGTTTTACCTGAAATTGGACTGGCATTTGTAGGACTTAAAACCCTATTTTTTGGATTGCTCTTATTTGTAGAAAAACATCGAGCAAAAATTAGACTTGCTTTATTTTCAGTTACCCTATTTTTATTCGTTCTTCTCATTATTCAAAATGCCGTAAGTGAATTTTTCTTTTGGAATGAATTTGGGGTTCGTTTTAATTTCATAGCCGTTGATTACTTGGTTTACACTAACACTGTAATTGGCAATATTATAGAGTCATATCCTGTTGTTCCTTTATTTACAGGTGTAGGTATATTGGCAATAGGTACTACCTATTTTATTGTAAAACATTCAAAGTCATATTTAGCAAATTTACCAGATTTTAGGAGTAAACTTAAAATTTCTCTAGTGCAAATCGCGTTGATTTGTGTTGCGATTTTTAGCATTCCTTTTTTAGCTAAACAAGAAAACACAACTAATATATTTAC
>NZ_CALFIG010000195.1 GCF_937876455.1 uncultured Flavobacterium sp. | reverse complement strand
TACGAGATAAACATCGGTGACTGGAGTTCAGACGTGTGCTCTTCCGATCTCTTTACTTCGCTGAAAGAAGCTCGAAAAATTTCAGATCACATTCCTGTTTGGAGTATTTTAGTTTTTAAATAGATTACTTTCCGATACAGAAATTTGCAAAAATATTTCCAAGGAGCTCATCGTTTGTAACTTCGCCTGTAATTTCGCCAAAGTAGTACAAAGCTTGTTTGATATCAATAGCAATTAAATCAGAAGATAAATGACTATCTAGTCCCCATTTTACCTTTTGAATTTCTTCCAAAGCTTTTAATAGCGAATCGTAATGACGAGTATTGGTTACAATGGTTTCGTTGTTTCTAAGTGCACCTGTATTTACAAAAGAAAGAAGCGTATTTTTAAGTTCGTCAATACCTGTCTTATTCTTAGCAGAAATAGTTTCAAGTTTCAGGTTTAACGTTTCAATTTGTTGACGAATCGTTTCAACTTCATCTTTAGAAAGTAAATCAACTTTATTAATTACTACGACTAAAGGTTTAAGCGGATATTTATTTTTAACTTTTTCAATTTCATGAATATATTCCGAATTAGAAACCTGAAACTTTAAACTTTCAAACAAATATAAAACCACCTGTGCTTGTTCAATTTTCTCAAACGTTTTTTGAATGCCAATGCTTTCTACCACATCTTTAGTTTCTCTAATACCTGCAGTATCAATAAATCGAAAGCCTATACCGTCAATCACTAATTCGTCTTCAATGGTGTCACGCGTTGTTCCCGCAATATCAGAAACGATGGCACGTTCTTCATTCAGTAAGGCATTTAAAAGTGTTGATTTTCCCACGTTAGGTTCGCCTACTATAGCCACTGGAATTCCGTTTTTAATAACATTACCCACGGCAAAACTGTCAATTAATCGTTTCAATACAAATTCAATGCGTTCGAGTAATTGATAAAAAGCAGCTCTGTCTGCAAATTCAACATCTTCTTCGGCAAAGTCAAGTTCCAGTTCAATTAAGGACGCAAAGTTGAGTAATTCTTCTCGTAATTTTGCAATCTCATTACTAAATCCACCACGCATTTGTTGCATCGCAATTTGGTGACTCGCCTCGTTATCTGAAGCAATTAAGTCGGCTACAGCTTCGGCTTGGGATAAGTCTAGTTTAGCGTTTAAAAAAGCACGTAACGTAAATTCGCCAGCCTGAGCCATTCTTGCTCCTTTGCGAAGCAATAATTGAATAATTTGTTGTTGAATAAATGTAGAACCGTGACATGAAATTTCAACTACATTTTCCCCTGTATACGAATTGGGTCCTTTAAACAAAGAAAGTAACACTTGGTCATACACTTTACCTTGATCTACAATATGTCCCAAATGGATGGTGTGTGTTTTTTGTGTAGCGATACTTTTTCCTGAAACCGATTGAAAAACTTCTGCCGCAAGAACAATGGCATCTTTCCCTGACAAGCGAATAACAGCAATGGCACCTGCTCCAGATGGAGTAGCTAAAGCAACAATGGTTTCTTGTGAAATCATAATCTGAAATTTAGGGTACAAAGATAAATCAAAGTCAGAAGTTAGACGTCAGAAGTTAGAAGTTTTTTTAGGATGCTTTGTGAGTAATCAAAATAAAAAAACCACTTTCGCATTAGCTCAGTGGTTTTTTGGGTAGTAGTTTTTAGTTAGTTATAGTCGGTATTAGATAATATATCTAATTGTTTTTTTTTTAGCTGTTTAACATAACTGGCATGACTAACATAGTCACAGTTTCGCCTTCGTCTAAACCATCAATAGGAGTAAGAATACCCGCTCTGTTTGGTAAGGACATTTCCAGTTGAATTTCATCGCTACTCAAATTGTTCAACATTTCTTGTAAGAAACGTGAATTGAACCCAATTTGCATATCATCTCCATGATAATCACAAGTTAAACGTTCGTCAGCTTTGTTTGAGTAATCAATATCTTCCGCCGAAATATTTAATTCTGTTCCAGCAATTTTCAAACGAATTTGGTGCGTTGTTTTATTTGCAAAAATAGCTACACGACGTACAGAGTTTAAAAATTGGTTACGACCTATAATTAATTTATTCGGATTTTCTTTTGGAATAACGGCTTCATAATTTGGATATTTCCCATCAATTAAGCGACACGTTAAAATGTAATTTTCAAATGAGAACGTTGCATTTGAATCGTTATATTCTACTTTAACTTCAGCATCTGAAACCGCTAAAATTCCTTTTAAAATATTTAGAGGTTTTTTAGGCATAATAAATTCTGCCGATTGTGATGCTTTTACATCTGTACGAGCATATTTTACTAATTTGTGAGCATCTGTAGCTACAAATATTAAGCCTTCTGTTGAAAATTGGAAAAATACACCACTCATTACAGGACGTAAGTCATCATTTCCTGTAGCAAAAATAGTTTTACCAATTGCGGTAGCTAAAACTTCAGCGGGAATTACAGTAGAAGAAGGTTCTTCTAAGGTAACTGCTTTTGGAAATTCTTCTCCTGCAGCATAAGCAATAGCATATTTTCCTGAATTTGAACTAATTTCTACAGTGTTGTTTTCTTCAACAGTAAATGTAAGCGGTTGCTCAGGAAACGTTTTCAAAATGTCTAATAACAATTTTGCAGGAATAGCAACACTTCCTGTACTGTTAGATTCAATTTCTAATGTAGCCGACATAGTGGTCTCTAAATCAGAAGCAGAAACTTTTAATTGATTATTGTCTAATTCAAATAAGAAATTATCAAGAATTGGTAACGTGTTATTTGAATTGATTACACTTCCTAAAACTTGTAATTGTTTTAAAAGGTAAGAGCTAGATACTATAAAATTCATCATCATCATTTATTTAGACTTCACAAATATATTTGTTTACAGAGTATTTAAAAAAAATAGTTATTAACAACTACCGCTGATATTTTTTCTTTCTTAAGTACGTAAATACGAAACCAAATAAGCCTAATATAACTATTGGTAATGCCACAGTTAGCATTTGCGTACGTGAATAATTTTCGTGTACTTTTTCTTTGTCAAGCATAGGAAGACGTACTTCTTTACTTCTAATGTTAATAAGTCCATTGTCGTCTAACAGGTAATTTACGCTGTTTAGCAAAAATTCTTTGTTACCAAACATAAAATTAGACCATTTATCAAAGCCTAATTCTAAAGGTGCGCCTTGGTCAATTTGATTTTTAATAACGTCTCCATCAGAAATAACAATCATTTTTGTAGGTACACTTTGTGTTTTAAAAGCACCATCTTTAAAAGGTAATACTCTATTTTTATACGTGGAAGTAAATGTCCCTTCTAATAATACGCTTACAGGAATAAAACCTCCAGTTGTATACTCTTTTGGCGAAGTTTCTTCGGTTACCATTTCTAAACTAAAGGGATAAGGTGTGCCAATAGTCTTAGAAAATTGAGAAGTTTCTAGTAAAACTGTTTTCTTTAGTTCGTTTTTTAAAAGCCTAGGCTCGGTTTCGGATCCGAGATCGGAAAAACTGCATGCGGCTGATCCACACCGTGTCCGTGCCCGCCGTCGTGTTATCGACGTTGATCAACGCATTGAAGATGATGCTCGTGCCGCTGGCGCGCCATTGCCATGCGGGCGAGAGCTGCCACACGCCGCCGCCGTCCGCCGCGTCCGCCCCGGCCGACATCCCGGCCATCACGTTCGAGAAGTACACGCTGCCCAACGGCCTGGAGGTCATCCTGTCGGAGGACCACCGGCTGCCGATGGTCGCGGTGAACGTCTGGTATCACGTCGGGTCAGCGCGAGAGAAGACCGGTCGCACCGGGTTTGCCCACCTCTTCGAGCACCTGATGTTCATGGGGTCAGGGCATGTGCCACCTGGCGAGTTCGACCAAACGCTCGAGGCCGTC
>NZ_CALFIG010000194.1 GCF_937876455.1 uncultured Flavobacterium sp. | reverse complement strand
CAAATGTTTTTGATTTTGGCTCAAAATGATTTTTCTTTTTATCGTCATAATCATATCTATTTTTGCGCTCAAATTTAAAATCTAAGTATTCATTCTCTTTCTTAGGCACTTCAACCGTAAAAAAGGCTGTTGTATCTTTAAAGACTTTGTACGGCACATCAGCTACTTTTGGTTTAATTTCGAAAGAAGTAAAAAACTGTTCAGCTTTCTTTTTTGAAGCATTTATTGTTCCCAATAAATAATATTTATTTCCTTTTAATTTTGATTTTAAATGGATTTCTTTGTCTTCTTGCTTAGACTGCGAAAGGAATTCAAATTGTTTTTTATCAAAATAGGTTTGGGTTGAATCTAAATCGTGTTGCAAATAGTATTCATAATGCATTCTTTTTAATTCAAACTCAGAATCTTCTAGATTAGAATTATCCATTAACGATTTTTCAACCACAAAATAAGTCGCTTTTTCTTGTTCATCATAGCCATAGTATTCCACATCATTGAGTTGTTTATTATCTTTTTTGTTACCAATGGAGATAGAATACGCTGGAAACTGAACTTGAAAACCGCCTTTAAAAGGCATAACAAATTCAGTGTCTTGTTTGTATGGTTTTAATTTGATATTAGCATAAACTTCATCTTCATACTTTCTTACATAATCTCCTTCTCCACCCATAATTATGGCTATAATTTCAAGCGGTGTTATGTAATATCTGTAATGTTGTGCTTTACTTGTTTTGGTAACACTTTTAATATCATACACAAAATTATTTTTTTCTTGATACGCTTTTTTCTCTAAAATTTCACCTGGTATGTTTTCAAAAAATAAACTGTCTAGTGTTTTATGATTAAATTGTTTTTCTTTTTTCCCTATAAAATCTTTAAGCAACATGCGTTTTACATTAATAAATCCGCCATTTGCCAAATCCGGTGACTCTAAGTTTTCTCCATTTTCAAGAACTAACGGATACAACGGTAAAGTCACCATACCATCTGATGTTGATCTTACTTCAAACGTTGGTTTTACAAAATATTCTTCAATCTGTTTTTTAATTTTTTTCCCTTTTTCTGTATAGTCACTAAAGATTGGTTTTACGGTATATCCCTTTTTACGTAACAATTCAATCATACCATTTTTACCAGGTAAATGAGCTGCACCTACAGCACTAAACAAACTACCTGTTTTCATGATAGAATCCATGCTTTTTACCATTCCAATATTTCGGTCATATAACATGGCTTTGTTATATACTTTTGGGGTACCAAGGGTATTTAACGTATCGATTAAATCTAAATCTTTTTCTCTGTATGCATCTGTTAATACGTCATTATAGGAACGCTTTTTTAAAATTTTCAACAAAAGTTGTTTATTTTTATTTACTTCTTTCATATCCATTTCAGATTCAGCCTTCATGATAGAAAAAGTAGTAGTCTTTACGTTTTCAAGTCCTAAGGTTTTTTTGCCATATTTTTTACCCGTACGGTAAATAAACATATCTAAATAAGTTTCTTCTTGGTATTCTTGGTTTGCCTCGTTTGTTCTAGACAATAAACTAATTAGGTTATAATTTGATCCTCTAAATAAAGGATATAAATTATCTTTTTTTAGCGGTTGTGTATAGAATCTTGAATAAAATGAACCATATTGATACACACCTTGATAAAAACTAAATAAGTCATATAATTCTGACCACGTGTTAGGTTCACTTTCATTAGCAATAAAATCAACACTCATTAATTTTTCAAAAAAAGCATCTGACAAATGATAGGATACTTTTTCACTTACATGCATGGTTCCATACATATAGGAATTTTTAGTTAATCCATTTCCTGAGATTTCCCAAAATAAACTTTGGTATTTTTTTTCTTGTGCAAATAAAGAAACTGTCACAAAAGACAGGATAAAAAGAATCTTTTTCAACGCTACTATTTTTTTGAAATTATTTTCCCAAATATATAGAATTGAAAAAGATATTTTGATGTGTTATTAAAAAATATTTTAGCTTATTTCCATTTTAAACTTTCCATGATTTGTTTCATGTCACTTTTAATGTAATCTGCTGCAGGAAGAATAGAGTCAAAATTAGGTTTTGCATAAAAATACAAACTTGCTGTAATAAAATTTTTTGTACTGTCTGTAGCATAAAATTGCGCATTTGTAGCGGCATTTCCCCCTACTTGATAAAACATACCATATACTTTGCCTTTAGTATTTACGAAAGGTTGTTCTGCTATATCATTTGCTTTTATTGCATGCTCATAGGTCAATTTTTGCGCATCTATTAATAACTTATCTAAGTTGCCATTTACGGGTTTATAAGTCACAAAAATAGTCGCCTTCATTTTTGGGTAATGAATTTCTAAACCACAATTAGAAACTTCTTTGATAGAAACTTGTGTATTTTTATCAAATGCAAATGCACATTTGGAAGAAAATAGTTCATATTTAGCTGGCGCATATTCTAATCGTAATTGCCCCTTAGGTTTTGGTGTAACAGCATCTTTACATGAAAAAAATGCAACAACCAAACACAAATAAAAACACTGTTTACTCATAATACTATTTTAAAAACAAATTTAAGGCTTATTCTAGAACAAAAAAAGAATAGTTACCTAATGTAGCATAACTATTCTTTTTTATTTCTATTGTTAATTCCTTATTAAAAAGGCAAATCTTTAGCGGTGTCAGTACCTAAAGAATCAAAATCAACTTCTTTTGTTGCTGGAGGCGTATGTGTTGCCGGTTTAGTTAAATCAGCATCTTTTTTAGTATTCAAAAATGTAAATTCCGTAACCTGAATTTCAGTAGTATATTTTGTCGTACCATCTTCTGCTTGCCATTGACGAGATTTTATTCTACCTTCAATGTATATTTTATCTCCTTTTGATAAATATTTTTCACACAATTCTGCAGCCTTATTTCTTACTACAATATTGTGCCATTCTGTTGATGTTATTTTTTCGCCAGTAGATTTATTAATATAAACCTCATTTGTTGCTAATGGAAATCTGCCAATGCAGTTTGTTGCATCAAAATAATGCATCTTCACCTCGTCTCCAAGATGGCCAATTAAAATAACCTTATTTAGTGTTCCGTTCATGGCTTATACTTTTCATCAAATTTATAAATTATTTATCTAACTTACAACCTTTTCTAAGAAATTATGAAGTACAATAGGAAACGGATAGGTTTTCAAGTCTTGTCCCGAGACTGTTTTATCGATTTTGCTTGTTAGTTGCAGCTTAAAAAATTTAACATGAAGTTCTTGGTGAGATAATTTATGTACGACGTCATAACCCGAAAAATAAGTGACCACATCACTCTCAGTTAGTTTCCATTTTTTACCAATTAAATGAATGGCTTCATTTTCATTTATGGGGGCTTCTGTTTCAATTAATGGCAATTGATATAAATTTTTCCATATATCTTTATGCACCCTTTTTTCGATTAAAATTGCATCATTTTCATCTTGTGCTAATATATAATTGAAATAGCGTTTTTTAATTTGTGTTTTTTTAGATTTCACAGGCAATTCAGACACTTTTTTATTTTTCAACGCAACACAACGATCATTAAAAACACAGTTTGTACAATCAGGATTCTTTGGCACACATTGCAACGCACCAAATTCCATCATAGCTTGATTAAAAAGTGCGGGGTGACTTTTATCCATCAAACTTTCGGCTAATTCTTGAAAATATTTTTTACTCGAATTTTGTGCAATATCAAGTGTGACATCAAAAATGCGAGCCAATATTCTAAATACATTCCCGTCCACTACAGCCACAGGTTCATTTGAAGAAAAAGAAGCGATTGCGGCAGCGGTATAACTACCAATTCCTTTTAACTTTAGGAGCTCATTATAAGTTTGCGGAAAAGAGGCCTTATAATTTGAAACAACGATTTTTGCAGTATGATGTAAATTTCTAGCACGGGAATAATAGCCTAAACCTTGCCAAAGTCTAAGTATTTTTTGTTCATCAGCTTGTGCTAAATGATTAACTGTTGGAAAATGTTCTTCAAAAGCAAGATAATAAGGTAAGCCTTGACTCACTCTGGTCTGTTGCAAAATGATTTCAGAAAGCCAAATTTTATACGCATCCTGTGTGTTTCGCCAAGGTAAATCTCTTTTATTTTGGTTATACCAATTAATTATTGTGGTTGAAAAATCCATATCAAAATTTAGATTTACAAAAATAATTCATTTATGTGGTTAAATTTTAATTCATTATGCTTGAATTTATCTTTTTTTAATTTGTATATTTGCACTCTCAAAAAAAATACACATAAATATTAATACGAAGAAAAATGACGAAAGCAGACATCGTAGCGAAAATTTCTGAAAAATTAGGACTTGAAAAAGGAGACGTTCAAGCAACCGTAGAATCATTCATGGAAGAAGTGAAAAACTCATTAGAAAGTGGTGATAATGTTTACTTAAGAGGTTTTGGAAGTTTTATTATCAAAACTAGAGCTGAGAAAACAGGAAGAAACATTTCTAAAAATACTACAATTAAAATTCCTGCTCATAACATTCCTGCTTTTAAACCAGCAAAAGTGTTTGTAGAAAGCGTAAAAGAAAAAACAGAAGTTACAGTATAACATTATTATTAATTAAAAAAACTACACATTATGCCAAGTGGTAAAAAAAGAAAAAGACATAAGGTAGCTACTCACAAACGTAAAAAAAGAGCGAGAGCTAACCGTCATAAAAAGAAAAAGTAGTTTAAAACTACTTTTCTTTTTTTAAAGAAAAACGTTCATTGAAAACGGAAAATTTTACTACTAAATAGCTATACTTCTATAGTATGTCTATTAGTATAAAATTTATCCTTCGGGTTTATACCTGTAAAAATGTTTAATCCATCTATTCGCCTTAGCGAATGGATAAAAAATATACTGCATGAACAAAGAATTAATTATCAGATCAAGTTCAGATGCTGTAGATTTTGCCTTATTAAAGGATGGAAAACTGATTGAACTTCACCAGGAAAAAGAAAAGATTGAAGGCAACACACAATTTCAAGTAGGCGATATTTTTATTGCTAAAATTAGAAAACCAGTTGCTGGACTAAATGCTGCTTTTGTAAATTTAGGGCACGAAAAAGATGCCTTTTTACATTATCATGATTTAGGACCAAATCTATCTTCACT
>NZ_CALFIG010000193.1 GCF_937876455.1 uncultured Flavobacterium sp. | reverse complement strand
GTGGTAGAGGAAAAAATCATAGAAAAGGAACCTGAAAAAAAGAGCCCTAATTTAACAGAAGAAGAAGCAAAAGCACTTTATGAAAAGTACTTCAATAGTGGGCAAAAACCAAAAGAAATAGTTCAACTTACAACAACTTTTGATGAAACCACTTTTTGGACAGAAAACAGAATGCAAGCCTTAAATCAATTTGCAGAAGCCAATGATCTTTTAGTTGACGGATTAAAAAAAGTAATCGAAACCTATATTGCTTTTGATGATGAACCTCGTAGAGATGTAATTGCCCCAATAATGAAATACCCACCATCATTAGCCGACAGAAGAACTGTTTTGTTAGTAATGTTAGAAGATGTCATAGCCTTTGCCAATGAATTAAAAGAAATACAATGACAGTGCAGCCAGAACAAATATTAGAAAAGAATCTAATTGCTCAATTAATTCGATTGGGCTACAAAGCAGTTGACATTAAAGATGAAAACGAACTTTTATCCAATTTAAAAAAACAGTTAGAAATTCATAATAAAGTTGTTCTTAGTGAAGCAGAATTTAAGCAAATTCTCAATCAAATCAACAAAGGAAATGTCTTTGAAAGAGCTAAAATACTTCGTGATCGTGTTCAATATACCAACGATTTAGGAGAGAATAAAACCATTGAGCTAATCAATCAAATTCATTGGTGCCAAAACCAATTTCAAGTAGCGCAACAAATTGAAATGGTAGGTACTTATAAAAACCGTTACGATGTTACAATTTTAATAAACGGTTTGCCACTTATCCAAATAGAACTTAAACGCAGAGGTCTTGAACTTAAAGAAGCATTCAATCAAACCAACAGATACGAACGTCATTCTTATGGCGCAGGAAATGGTTTGTTCCAGTTCATTCAATTGTTTGTTATAAGTAATGGCGTTAACACAAAATATTATGCTAACAATGCATTAAAATCAAGAACATTCAAGCAAACATTTTATTGGTCTGATGAAAAGAACAAGTTGATTACACAGTTAGCTGATTTTACCAATATCTTTTTAGAACCTTGCCACGTTTCAAAAATGATTACAAAATATATTGTTCTTAATGAAACAGTAAAGGCATTAATGATTTTAAGACCATATCAATTTTATGCTACCGAAGCTATTATTGAAAAAGTAAAGACAACAACTAAACCAGGGTATATTTGGCACACAACAGGTTCGGGTAAAACTTTAACTTCATTTAAAACAGCTCAAATACTCACCAATTTACCCAATGTGTATAAAGTAGTTTTTGTAGTTGATAGAAAAGATTTAGACTATCAAACTACAAAAGAATTCAATGGTTTTAGTAAAGGAAGTATTGATGGTACTAACAATACTGAAGCTTTAGTAAAGCAATTAGCAGGAGACAATAAATTAATTGTTACCACTATTCAAAAACTAAATACCGCGATTTCTAAAATAAAGTATTTAGCAAAAATGGAAAACATTAAAAACGAAAGAGTTGTTTTTATTTTTGACGAATGTCATCGAAGTCAGTTTGGTAAAACCCACGATACAATAAAAAAATTCTTCGGCAATTGCCAAATGTTTGGTTTTACAGGAACTCCAATTTTCGATAAAAATGCGGGTTCTAATGAATTTGGTAAACGAACAACTGATATGTTATTTGGTGAATGTTTGCATAAATACGTAATTACCGATGCTATAAGAGATGAAAATGTTTTAAAATTTTCAATTGAATATATTCGAACATTCAAGCGTAAGGAAGATATTGTAGATATTAATATTGAAGCAATAGATGAAGTTGAAGTAATGAATGCTCCTATTCGATTGAATAACATTACTGACTATATAATTTCAAATCACAATCGTAAAACGCACCATAAAGAGTTTACAGCAATCTTTTGCGTTTCTAGTGTTCAAACATTGGTAGAGTACTATAAACTATTCCAGCAAAAGAAAGAAAACAGTTTACACAATCTAAAAGTAGCTACAATATTTTCATTTCAAGCTAACGAAGAAGACTTAGATGCAGTTGGTACATTTGAGGAAGAAGATTTATTAATCGCTGCAGAACCAAAAGAAGAATATGGAACTAATCATTCAAGAGATAATTTAGAAACTTTTATTGGGCATTACAACCAAATGTTCAGCACTAATTTCACTACCAAAGATACGCAATCATTTTACAATTACTATAATGACATTGCTAAACGTGTTAAGCAAAAAGAAGTTGATATATTACTAGTAGTAAATATGTTTTTAACAGGATTTGATAGTAAATCGCTAAATACATTATATGTAGATAAAAACTTAAAATATCACGGTTTAATCCAAGCATATTCTAGAACCAATAGAATCTTAAACGAAGTGAAATCTCAAGGTAATATTGTTTGCTTTAGAAATCTAAAAAAAGATACTGATGATGCTATTGAATTGTTTTCTAGATTAGAACATAAAAATGAAATTATCTTGCAACCATACGAAGAGTATGTGACAAAATTTAATTCTTCATTTATTGAATTAATTAAGATAACTCCAACGGTCAATAGTGTCAATAATCTCAAAAGTGAAGAAGAAGAATTAGAATTTATCAAAACGTTTAGAGAACTAATGCGTTTGCGAAATGTTCTAAGCACATTTACAGAATTTAAGTACGATGATTTGTCAATGACAGAACAACAATTTGAAGATTACAAAAGTAAATACTTAGATCTATACGATAAAACCAAGGGATTTAACAAAGTTGAAAAAACATCAGTTTTAGATGATATTGACTTTGAATTAGAGTTAATACATAGAGACGAAATTAATGTAACCTACATTTTAAAACTTTTAGCAAAATTAAGCAATAGCTCTAACGAAGAAATTGAAAAACAAAAGAAAAATATTTATGATTTGTTATCAGGTGATGTAGAGTTGAGAAGTAAAAAAGAATTGATTGAAAAATTTATTGAACAAAATTTACCAATTATAAAAGACAATGATGATATTCCTGATGAGTTCAATAAATTTTGGGAAAAAGAAAAAGAAGCCGCTTTTCAAAAATTAACTTCAGAGGAAAACCTTGATTCTTCTAAATTATCAGAAATAATTGGAAAATACATGTTCACTGAAAAAAAACCATTGAGAGACGATGTGGTAAATATGATGAATATCAAACCAGGTTTAAAAGAAAGAGGAATTTCCGCAGAAAGAATAACAGATAAAATATACAATTTTGTTAGCACTTTCATTAATGGTATAGTTAGTTAGCAAAACATGTCTAACAAAACAATTTTTACTTTAGAATCAAGAGAAAACTTTTATTTGGAAGCTATGAAAGAAAATTTCAAACTTTCTGATAAACAGATGTATGATGTTATTCAACAAGCTTTTAATGATTTCACTGAAAATTTACGTTCAGAAAAAAAAATTGAGTACAAAGATTTAAGGAATGTATTGACGCCCAATATCAACAAAAAAGAAATAGCTCTTGTCTTTGTTAGTTCTAAAATAAAATCAGCTTGGTATGGTTATGAAGTTTTTGACAAAGTAATTCCAATTTTTGATAAAAAAACGAAGCATAGCATATTATCGGGTGATTTAATTATTGAACAGAATTTTCATTATTGGAAAGAAGTATTTTTTGATGAATTAACTTCAGAAAAGAATATAGATTTCTTCAACATACAAGATTGTTACATCATTTACATCAATAATCTTTCAAATACTTTATTTACTAAATTTCATAATCAATTAAATGGTTATGAACCATATATAGGATTTCTTGATACAACTACTCAAACCAATCTGAAAACAATGCTGTCACTCATTCTATGCAAAGTAGCCATAGTAAATAATCATGAAGTAATCCTTCCTTATGAAGATGAAGATTGGAAAACTGATGAAAATACGCAAGGATTACCTTTCGAAAACTATAGTTTTTCAATTAAAAGTATTCCAAGTCTATACTATGATTTGTTTTTATCATATAAAATTGAACGTGAGGATTTAAAAGGATATAGTTTAGATACACGAATTGCTTTAAACTCCATAACACCTATTGTTAGTGATTTAGAAAAACTCAATATTGAAATTGAAGAGCCAAAGTTTAATTATCTTTTAAACGAAAAAGGAGGTAAACTCAAGAAAGCACAACTTGAAAACTACTCAATAAAAGACTTCAAAAAATTAATAAAAGGAAAAATAAAAGATAGCTATATTTATGAAATGACAGAATTAAAAGAATTTAACCTAATAAAATTTAATGTCATAATTGAGTTAGATGTTCAATATTCAAAGGAAAAAGTAAAATGTCAAGTTACACTTCATTACATACCTGAAGAAAACAAATTAAAATTAATTACATTTTTTTAGTATTTTTGAACATCTGAATTTAGACGGTAAAATCGTAACAATATCCCCAAAACACTTATTTTGAGATAAGGATTATAGTAAATTTAATCTCAAAACAGATTTAGATAGTATAATTCCTAGAGCTATGTATGCAACAACTAAAGATACATTTGTTCAAGACATCGAAAAATTAGAACAGTTTTATACAAAAGAACAAATTATTGAGCATTTGAAAAACACCAGAGAATTAATTAGTAATCAAGTTTGTGTTTTAGTAAGCAAAAGATATAATGTTGAACAGTTTTACAGATTCAAATTATAAATCAAACATGGAAAATAACAAATCACATTGGGAAAACGTTTTTGCAACTAAAAACCCAAACGAAGTAAGTTGGACACAAACATATCCTACAACTTCAATGAAGTATATTGAAAGTCTACAACTTTCAAAATCCGCAAATATAATTGACATCGGTGGTGGCGACAGTAACTTAGTAGATGCTTTGTTAGAAAAGGGATATGAAAATATTTGGGTTTTAGACATATCAGAATTTGCACTTGAAAGAGCTAAAAAACGTCTAGGTAAAAAGGCAAATAATGTGCATTGGATAGTTACTAATATTACAGAATTTGAAACTAATATCAAATTTGATTTTTGGCACGATAGAGCTGTTTTTCACTTCTTAACCGAACAAGAAAATATAGATAAATATGTAGCATTAGTCAATAAAAATAGTGTAGATAACGGCAACTTTCTACTAGGAACTTTTTCAGAAAACGGTCCACTAAAATGCAGCGGATTAGAAATAAAACAATATTCAGAAAATATAATGAAACAAACATTTAAAGATAGCTTTGAAGCGGTTAATTGTTTTACTGAAGATCACACAACTCCATTCAATACAATTCAAAATTTTCAGTTTTGTGGTTTCAAAAAGAAATAAAATGAAATCGCCATTAACAACTCGTTTGCATACAAACACCAATGAAAATAGCGATACATATGCACCAAAAAACTAATAATATTTTCATATGAAAACGAAATAATAGTATAAAATGTTTGTCTTTTAAGGCAAACATTTTTTTTTGCCTTATACCAATTATACATTTAAACAAAATAAAGTTTTTATTTATATTTAATAATTTAAAATCTTTGTCCCAAGTCTATTAATAATTTGAAGGGCAAACCCTTTACGTAAATAAACCTCATAAATATAAAGCAAAAATTACCATTGCTTTATACTCCCATTCTTTTTTACCCAAAAAAAACACTGCAAAAAATAATCTCCTTTATGATTGCAGTCATAAAATTTAACCCTATTCAATTCAGACCTTTGAGGTATTATTTTAAACCAAATTATATTATGAAAAAATTAGTATTATTAGTTACCACAGTAGTTTTATTGTTTTCTTGTGGCAAAAAAGAAAAAGAAGGTGAAGAATACAATCCTTCGGCAACAACAGAAGAAACGGCAACAGCAGATCCATCTTCTTACGACCCTAAAAGAGGTGAAGGTAAATTTACAACCGTTGAACTTGGAGCCGCTTTAGATCAAGCTATGGCTACTAAAGGTGAAGAAGTCTCAGGTGTAAAATGTACCTCTTGTCACAAAACTACCGATGAAAAACTTGTTGGCCCAGGTTGGAAAGGTGTAACCGAAAGAAGAAAACCAGAGTGGATTATGAATTTTATCACAAATCCAGACCCAATGATTGACAAAGACCCTGAAGTTCAAGCACAATTAGAGATATGTCTTGTTCGTATGCCAAATCAAGGTTTAGCAGATGAGGAAGCAAGAAGTATTTTAGAGTTTATGCGTAAAAATGACGGTGTAAAATAAAAAAACAACAAACTATCTTATTGGGTGAAAGCGATAAGATGGTTTTTAATTTCAATAAGATGAAATCAAAGATTCACGAATTTCAAATTAAAAATAATAAATCATGAGTAAAAATAAATTTGTAAAAACAATTGCAATTCTAGTTTTAGGAAGTGCATTATTCGCTTCCTGTAAACCAAAAAATTCAAGTGATGCTACGGTTGGTGATGCTGAAAAAGCATATGTAGCACCTGGAAAATATGACGAATTCTACAACTTCGTATCAGGAGGTTTTAGTGGTCAGTTAAGCGTTTATGGTCTTCCAAGTGGAAGATTATTTAGAGTAATCCCAGTTTTTTCAGTAGATCCAGAAAAAGGTTGGGGTTATAGTGAAGAAACTAAACCAATGTTGAATACTTCGCATGGTTTTGTGCCTTGGGACGATTTACATCACACCGAAATGTCGCAAACAAATGGTGAAGTTGATGGTCGTTGGGTTTTTGGTAATGCCAACAATACACCTCGTATTGCTCGTATTGACCTAAAAACATTTAAAACAGCAGAAATCATTGAATTGCCAAATAGTGGTGGAAATCACTC
>NZ_CALFIG010000192.1 GCF_937876455.1 uncultured Flavobacterium sp. | reverse complement strand
TCCATTAAAAGAATAGAATAAGAGAGCTTGAAATGGTTTTAATTTTGTAATTGATGATGGGGTTTCAATGGCTTCACCTTCTGAATGCATGGTAATGTAACAATTCGCTTGGTAATGCAAATCATCTAACTTTATTAATTGTGCTTCTTTATCAAATACCTGAATAGACTTTAAATTAATGTCGTCTGGCAAAGGGTGCGAAAGCATTACATTTACTAAATATCCACTACCGCCATTTCTAACACCAGAAACCCATTTTTGATATGTTATAGATTGGACATATAGATTATTTTGAATGACAGGTTGCTGTAGCTTACAAGAAGTACAAAAAATTAGACCCGTAAATAGTACTATGATAATCCGCATGACTTTTCGTTTATTTTATAATGAGAACGAATTAGCTATCAAAAAATTTTACAAAATGAAACCCTTTAGGTACATAACCTTGGTTAAAATAAAATTTATGAGCACTAAAATTAGTTGTGAATGCATCGAGTACAATTGCTTTAGCGTTATTTTGCAGAGCTATTTTCTCAATTTCAGCAATTAATTTTTTTCCAATTCCTTTTGATTGATGTGCATTGTCTACAATAAAATTATCTATTTCAAGGTATTTCCCTGTATAAAGTTTAGTATTAATCCAATATCCTGAAACCGCAATTAATTTTTCTTTATCATAAAGGGCAATTTGACTGTATCCTTTTGAAATCATATCGGGAAGTAACGAACAATATTTTTCATAGGTAAAATCAGTATCATACAATTGCTTGATTACAGAGTAATTAAATGCTAATTCTTCAAAAGATTTACATTGTAAAGCGTTCATTATGCTTAATTTTTGTTTCTTTCAAAGTTAAAAAAAAGTCCCGATAAATCGGGACTATATAAGAATAATAATAATTAACAAAATTTAAAAATAATTAGCTATTAAGTGCCTCTGCACCACCTACAATTTCTAGAATTTCTCCTGTAATTGCAGCCTGACGAGCTTTATTATAAGTTAGCTTCAACTGATCTCTTAATTCTGTAGCATTATCAGTCGCTTTGTGCATAGCTGTCATACGAGCACCATGCTCTGCAGCAAAAGAATCTCTAATTGCTTTGTATAATTGTGTTCGCAATGATTTTGGTATCAACTCCATCACGATTTCAACTTTTGATGGTTCAAAAATATAATCTGAGCTTGTTGCTACCGATCCTTGAATTGGCGCTAAGGGTAAAAATTGTTCTGTAACTACTAATTGTGTTGCGGCATTCTTAAATTGATTGTATACTAATTCAATCTTGTCATATTCACCATCTATAAATAAATGAGTTAAAGAATCTGCAATATGCGCGGCATTTTCAAAAGTTAAATCATCATAAATATCACTTCTATTTGCCACTACAAAATTAGTTTTATGTAAACTATCATTCGCTTTTTTACCAATAGCAAAAATACCTACGTTGTCATGTCCATATTGTTCGGCAAGTTGTTTTGCTTGCTTAATTACGTTAGAATTAAGTGCTCCACACAACCCTCTATTAGAGGTAATAGCAACGACTAAAACTTTTTTAACTTCTCTTTGAGTCGTATATTTTGCAGCGACATCACCTTCCAAAGAAGCACTTAAACTTTGAATTAACTCTGTTAATTTTTCAGAATAAGGACGCATTGCTGTAATAGCATCTTGTGCTTTTTTAAGCTTTGCTGCAGAAACCATTTTCATAGCAGAAGTAATCTGCATCGTTGAAGATACAGATGTAATTCTATTACGTATTTCTTTTAAGTTTGCCATTTTACTTTAGTAAATAGTAATAAGTAAATAGTAATAAGCTTTTAACTAATTACTATTTACTTTACACTTTGAATTAATATTTTGCAGAAATTTCTTTTGCAGCTTCTTCTAATACATTTGTGATAGCATCATCAAATTTACCAGCTTTTAAAGCGCTTAAAGTATCTTTATGTTTTAAGTTTAAGAATTGTAAATAATCTTTTTCAAATTCTTTTACTTTATTTACAGGAACATTTCTTAATAAATTTTTAGTTCCAGCATAAATAATTGCAATTTGATTTTCTACTGCAAACGGATCGTTTAAACCTTGTTTTAGGATTTCCACGTTACGTTTTCCTTTTTCGATTACATTTAAAGTAACTGCATCTAAATCTGAACCAAATTTTGCGAAAGCTTCTAACTCACGGAATTGTGCTTGGTCTAATTTTAACGTACCAGATACTTTTTTCATTGATTTAATCTGAGCGTTACCTCCTACACGAGATACCGAAATACCTACGTTAATAGCAGGACGAACCCCAGAGTTAAATAAATCACCATCTAAGAAGATTTGTCCATCAGTAATAGAAATTACATTTGTTGGAATATAAGCCGAAACGTCACCTGCTTGTGTTTCAATAATTGGTAAAGCTGTTAATGAACCTCCACCTTTTACAATTCCTTTGATAGAATCTGGTAAATCGTTCATGTTCTTAGCTATTTCATCGTCATTAATTACTTTACAAGCTCTTTCTAATAAACGAGAGTGTAAGTAAAATACGTCTCCAGGATAAGCCTCACGACCTGGTGGTCTTCTTAATAATAACGATACTTCACGATAAGCAACTGCTTGCTTAGATAAATCATCATAAATAATTAATGCAGGACGTCCTGAATCACGGAAATATTCTCCAATAGCTGCTCCTGCCATAGGCGCATATACTTGCATTGGAGCAGGATCAGAAGCGTTTGCAGCAACAATAACGGTATAAGCCATTGCGCCTTTTTCTTCCAATGTTTTTGCAATACCTGCTACTGTAGACGCTTTTTGTCCAATAGCTACATATATACAGAATACTGGTTCACCAGCATCATAAAATTCTTTTTGATTAAGAATAGTATCCAAACAAACTGATGATTTACCTGTTTGACGGTCACCAATTACTAATTCACGTTGTCCACGTCCTACAGGAATCATGGCGTCAATAGCTTTAATACCTGTTTGTAATGGTTCTGTTACCGGTTGACGGAAAATAACCCCAGGTGCTTTACGCTCTAAAGGCATTTCATATAATTCTCCACCAATAGGACCTTTACCATCAATTGGATTTCCTAATGTATCAACTACACGTCCTACCATTTGTTCACCTACTTTTAAAGAAGCAATTCTTCCTGTTCTTTTAACAGTTGAACCTTCTTTAATTCCAGTTGATGGACCTAAAAGTACTACCCCAACATTGTCTTCTTCTAAGTTAAGAACGATAGCCTCTAATCCGTTATCGAATTGTACTAACTCACCATATTGTGCATTTGACAATCCGTAAACACGAGCAATACCGTCTCCTACTTGTAATACTGTACCTACTTCTTCTAATGTAGCTCCTGATTGAAAATCAGCTAACTGTTTTTTTAATATAGCTGAAATTTCAGCTGGTTTTATTTCTGCCATTTTTTATATAATTAGTAATGGTAAATTAATAACTAAATTCTCTTTTTAATTGTTGTAATTTGTTTGCAACTGATGCATTATATTGTTTGTCTCCCATTCTAAGAACAAAACCACCGATTATTGACGAATCTACAACATTTTTAATGGTAATCGTTCCATAAGAGAACTCTTTCAATTTGTGTAAAACTTGTGCTTCAATTTCAGCAGTAATTGGAAATGCAGTTGTAACTACAGCTGTTTCAATTCCGTTTGCTTTATCAAACTGTGCCAAATATTGTGAAGCCACTGCTGGTAAAATTTCAAATCTTTTATTAGCTAAAAGTAATTGAAACAAGCCATTTGTTTCATTTTGAACTGATGAAAATACTTCTTTTACTACATTTAATTTTACCTCTCCTTTGATAGTAGGATTAGCAAAAAAATCTTTTAATTCAGCATTTTCACTAGTTGCAGCAATAATAGATTTCATGTCGTTATTTACAGCCTCTGCCGTTTTGTTAACGATAGCGATATCTAAAATTGCTTTTGCGTATCTAATCGCAGCTCTTGACATAACGATTGATTAATTTAATTTAACGTCTCCTAACAATTTCTCCACTAATTTAGTTTGAGAATCTTTGTTAGTTAATTCTTCTTTTAATAACTTTTCAGCAATTTCTAACGACAACGAAGAAACTTGATTTTTGATTTCGGCAACTGCTGCGTTTTTTTCACTTTCGATTGTTGCTTTAGCTTGCTCTATCATTTTAGCGCCTTGCACTTGTGCTTCAGTTTTTGCATCAGCAATCATTTTATCTTTGATAGCCGTCGCTTCTTTTAGCATTGCATCTCTTTCTGAACGCGCTTCATCTAATAATTTTTGATTATCAGATTTTAAAGCCATCATTTCTTTTCTTGCGTTTTCAGCAGCAAGCATAGCTTCTTTTATTCCTTCTTCTCTTTCATTAACTGCATCAAGAATTGGTTTCCATGCAAATTTTCTCAATAAAAGAATTAAGCCAACAAATATTAATACTTGCCAAAAAAACAATCCGAACTCAAACTGATTTATTAATTTTTCCATTATATGTGTTTTTACTTTTTTTAATGATAAAACAATAGTTACAACCAACCGTTGCAACTATTGCTTTGAGTTTTTAATTACGCTGCAAATAATGCTGCGAAACCAATACCTTCAATTAAGGCAGCAGCAATCAACATTGCTGTTTGAATTTTTCCTGAAGCTTCTGGTTGACGTGCAATTGCGTCCATTGCTGAACCACCAATTTTACCAATACCTAAACCTGCTCCGATAACAATTAATCCTGCTCCAATAAAATTTAAACCTGTCATAATATATATATTAAATTAAACATTCAATTTGTAGTTTAACTGGTTAATTGTTTATTAGGTTAAACTGTTAAACAATCAACAAGTAAACTTTTTAGTGATGCGCCTCTTCATGGTGATGCTCTTCATTGGCAGAACCAAAATAAAGTGCAGATAACATCGTGAAAATATAAGCTTGTAAAAAGGCAACTAAAATCTCAAGTAAAGACAGTACAAATGCTAAACCGAAAGATAGTGAACTTCCTAACCAACTTTTAAAAATAAACATCAACCCGATAATACTCATTAATACAATGTGTCCTGCAAAAATATTTGCATACAAACGTATCATTAATGAGAACGGTTTAATTACTACACCTAATAATTCGATTGGTGCCAATACTATTCGCATTAATTTTGGCACCCCTGGCATCCAAAAAATATGTCCCCAGTAGTTTTTATTAGCTGTTAAATTTGTAATTAAAAATGTTAATATAGCTAACGAGAACGTAATGGTTAAATTACCAGTAACATTAACTCCAAGCGGTGTTAAACCAAAAACATTTAGGAATAGTATAAAGAAAAATATCGTTAACAAATAACTCATATATTTCTTGTGATTTTTTTCACCAATATTAGGAATAGCAATTTCATCGCGAACAAAAACTACCAATGGCTCAAATATTCTTCCAGCTCCTTTAGCAATACCTCCATTTTTCTTGTATGATTTTGCTAATGAAGAAAACAAGAAAAACATGATTAAAGCGGTAATGATAATAAATACTACACTTTTAGTTATTGAAAAATCAATTGGTCTAACATTTGTTGGATGACCTGTTTTTTCATCTTCAGTTAACGTTCCTTTACCATCTGTTTTATATATTTTACCATCATGATGATTCAATACATAATAATTGCCATTCGATTCAGCAACACTTTCTCCATGATGAAATTTTGAAGAGGAAAATACTTGTAACCCATTATCCCATAAAATAATCGGCAAGGGAATATAACCAAAATGTTTTCCTTCCTTATTATCAGACCATAAATAAAAATCGTGAGAATCTAAAACGTGATGTTTGGTGAAAGCTTTAATTTGAGACTTAATATCTGTAGGCTCTGAGTGACCTTCTTTATGTCCTTTTTCGTGAGTAGCACCTTCTGTTTTGTGAGCTTCATGAGCGCCCTGAGCAGTAGTTTCTTCTGAAGGATTTGCAAAGTTTGTAAATGGCGCCAAAGCGAACACTAATGCAACTATAAAATGGACTGGTTTTTTAAAAATCACCATAACTTAATTGATCTTAAATTTTAAGGTTTCTAAAATTTTTTGCAAAATTACAATTTTAATTAAAATCACAAAGCGTAATCAAAGAAAACTTTTAAAATAAAATCTATTTTTTAGTGCTATTAAGCAAAATTGCCGAATACACTACATCTACAATCATAAAAACAGCGAAAACGATAAAGTATATGGGTTTAAAAAACAACTGGTCTTGCAAGCTATTTGAAACTAATCTTATAATAGCATAAGCTAGTACAAACTTAATAGTGAGGGTAATCATAGCAATAAATCCAAATGCATAGGGCTTGGTTTTATAAAAATATGCGTGTAAAAACAAAAAAACTAAACTGACCGCATAATTACCCATACATACTTGACTCATTTGAACAAAAGAAGTCTGATTTAAAAAACAATAACTTCCTGTCCAACTGAAAAGCAATAGAACAACGAACATACATGTTAACGAAAAAACGGCTTTTGAAAGCTTCATTTATCTATGATTTGTTTATTTTTTTTACCTGTTCATTCACTAAATATAAGGAAATGAAAACTCCCAAGACAACACTTGTTTTCATTAAAAAATGTACATGAAACTTTTCATCTAATAATGAGCCTAACCACTTAAATAGAAAAATTGTAACTCCCATTTGAGATGGAATCGTAAGAAATATAAGCCATTTGTTAGGTTGTTTTTCGTTAGAATTCATTTCTTTAGATTT
>NZ_CALFIG010000191.1 GCF_937876455.1 uncultured Flavobacterium sp. | reverse complement strand
ACATAACTCATCAGTAGTGCTATTTTCCCCGCCCTTCGCCAATATTTTTCCGTTAGTAGCAAGCGGGTTGACCGCTCCGAATGAACATTTATGGAAGTAATTTTTTATTTTTTTTTCCTCCCTCTTTTGCCCTTTGGGGCAATTTTGTTTTGGCTAATTCTTCCAGTTTTGCTTCCACGTAATTTTTAAAGTTAGTTCCGTTTTCAATTGCCTGAATTGAAAGAGCTTTTACAGCTTCATCGGATAAGTCTATGTTCTTTCTCATAAGGTAATGTAATGAATGTTTATTCCTTGAATTTGAACTGTTTCGTTTGAAACGAAATGCTTAAACTCACCATCCTTTAACCCCATCATATACCAAGCATATCCATTGTGGTTAATGTTGATTGTTTTGATTTCAAAACCATTTGGCAACTTCCTATCAACTGATGCGATATAATCGCAAGAAATAGCATTAGGAATCATTTGTGATAGCAATTCTTGTCTTTTGGCTATCTTTTGTTGTTTTCTTGTCAAGTTCATAATATTAGATTTTAGATTGATAAAAATGCGTTAACTGCTTCTATTGTGTATTTTTTATTGAAATGTTGCTTTCTGAATGGGTTCCCAGCAGTGTTTAACCACTTTCCAAATTCAACTATTCTTTTAGCTTCTTTAATCGGGGCTAAGATGTCAGCAGAAGCATCTTTGTTTGCAGCTAATTTAGCTTTGCTTTCGGCTGCTTTTTGGTCTGCTTTTACTTCTTCTTTTAAAAAGAATAATTTCCATTCTTTCTCTAATTCTTTGTTGCCAGCTTTGATTTCAGCAACTATACGGTTGTGATACTCACATCTTTGTTCAGCAGCAGCCAATCCTATGTATTGTGGCTCGTAACTTTGAACAGTTCTTTCAACTAACATTGCGTTGTAAGCTCTTTTAGCGTTTTCGATTTGTTTTGCTGTGTATTCCATTTTGATGTTCTTTTAATTTGATACACAAATATACGTCATATACCTGATATACACAATAGGCAAGTCAAAAAGTTATTAACATTTTTGCCCACCGCACAAAAAAATAAAAAATTACCGTGCTTCGATTAAAGTTTAGTGATGAAAATCCCACCAGCAAGTAACATTTCATTGGCAAAAGCGGCAGACAAGTTCCTGCATAAATCAATGGTAGCACTATTAAACATTTGTACGTTATTCATCTTTAGTAATTCTAATGCCGTTACTTCCCAAGAGTTACCGCATAACTTGATGTGCTACTCTTAGCGACTTTTGTCGCTAAGAGCTCGCCTGTATCTTCGTCAATTAGAGAGGCATCTATCTTTGTAGCCATCTTTATCCTTTCCTCCTGCTCTCTTAACTTCGTTAATAATGGCTGTATTTGTTCATTGATTTCAAACCACTTAGCATCTTGTGAATAATCATATTTTACGCCTAATTCTTTAACTTCCACCTTTGCGCCTAATAATTCAGCAATCTTACCATGTGTGCCTAATTCCGTTAAAATATTCTCATTAATAGATTTAAGACTATATGATAGTGCTTCGATTATGAATTTGCATTTAATAGCATATTCCAGCGCACTTATGTTGCCATCTTTTACGCCTTTTGCGAGTTCATCGGCTAACAATACTATATTAGCCTTTGTTGGCACTATTTCTTTTATTTTGATTACCTCGTGCATGTTGTTTACTTTGTTGTATTTTTAAAAATATCTGACAGTAGATTCTCATATTGTAATTTATAATTATCATTACTTTAAAATGGTAATACTTCCGCATCTTCTATTGATGCATTGTTATTGTTATCTTTTGGCGTGTATGTATTCAAAATCGCATACATATTATTACCGTTCTTATCAGCCTCTCGCCTGTCTTGTAGAGTGATATTGACGTACCCTTTTTCGTTTTTGTGCTTCAACAACTCTTCTATAAAAGTAGTTGAATTAATGGAAATATTTATAACATTTCCGCCGTTCTCAAATCGCTTTTTCTTGATAAAAAGTCCGTTTATGTAAGTTTTTTCTGCCATGATTATTTATTTAAAATGTTTGTTAATTTCTCTTTCACTTCTTTATTGAGCCTATAATATTTCTCAACATGCTCAATGCTTGCAATTTTTTTATTTTTAATTCCGTCTAAAATATTAGACCACTCCTTTGTATAGTTCTTATCCTTATCAAGGATATTTAACCACTTTAACTCTGTGTTTGTCGCTGGTGGAGGCGTTGTGTGAAGACCTTTAAACACATCTATACCGATTTCTAAGAACGAACCAATTTTAGTGAGTGCATCGGTGGTTGCGCCTTTGTAGGCATCTCCTAAATCGAAATTCTTACTATTCTCACCGCCGTTATCGTTACCTCCGTAACACTCATAATAGATACCGTAAGATGGAATTGTGAATATTAATTTAATAACAACCATGCTTTTATCGGTTGTGGTAATATGTTCTACACGTGTTTGCCACGTGCCTATACCAAATACCTCGTTTAGTCTTTCGGTGACGTAAATCGCCTTTATAGAGCTTAAAAAGGTCTTAGTCGGGTGATTGGATACCGCACGTGATGGGAGAGGCATACGTAATACCTCTCGCATTTCTTTTGTTACTGTTTTAAATTCCATCTTAAAATAAAGTTTCTTGTTCTGAAATTGTTTCTAATTGCGAAATGAAGTCCTTCATTACCTTATACATGTCTGTTGAATTGTGGTAATGATATATCATTTCCTCTTTTTGTGTGAAGTGTGCATCAGGCGTGTGCCAATCGCCTTTGTGTGTAATCGTTTCACCGTTCGTCCATGTGATAATCACATGATATACTTCTCCAGCTTCTTGCACTGTGAAGTCCAAGTCACGTTCTTCGTGAATAGTGTAGATTTGCTCTATTTCGACTAAGGAGGCGAATGCGCCAAATAGCGCACCCTCCAAATGTTCTTTTGATTTTATTAGCATTGTAGTTTGATTATTGTGAGCCATGTAATGAGTTTGAATATGAAGAGTTACAATTAACTGAGTAAATTTGTTTTGTTTTAATTGTTGTTGTTTGAAGTTGTAAAA
The DNA here is from genome assembly GCF_937876455.1 of uncultured Flavobacterium sp. Taxonomy (GTDB): domain Bacteria; phylum Bacteroidota; class Bacteroidia; order Flavobacteriales; family Flavobacteriaceae; genus Flavobacterium. The sequence continues at coordinate 1,887 of NZ_CALFIG010000191.1, read as the reverse complement.
ATAGCACAATTATTTTAATTCACAACACTTGAATTAAAATTTAACACTTCTTAACATTTAGTATTTTTAGAATATATCAAAACCGTTACTATTGTTTTGCATAGAACTATTGTTATTATTAACCGATTGCATCATTCGTTCCGCTTCTTGCTCATACATAGGCGAGCCAAACCAATCATTCCAGCTTATTAACTTTTGGCGTGGTTTATCAAAATAAAGATAGTTATTCGCCACGCTTGAATAACGTCCTTTTGCATATATGACTTCTATTTTACCTCTCTCCTCAATCTGAATATCATTCCACTTAGCACCATTATTCTTTTTCCAATTTTCATCATATAAAATAAATATATCTGATGCCGCCTGTTCCAATCCTCCACCTCTGATACTCATTGCTGTTGGTCTATCGCCACTATTGTCTCTCGCTAATTGCGATAATCCGATAATACTAATATCTAATTTCTTTGCCAGAACTTGCAATCTATTACTCAATCGCTCATTACCTCTAACGTCGGTCATTCCTTTCTCTGTAACGTCAATTAATTGCATATAATCGACAAATACAATATCTATTCTGAACTTCTGAACGAATGTTTTTATTTTAGTTATGATATTTCTATAATTTAACTCCGTGCTATCGTCAACGAATATATTATTATCGTATTCTTTCTCTTGCGAGTTTACAATACTGTCTTTCTCTTGCTCCGATAAATCATTAGAAATTATACGTTTACTGCTTATTCCTAAGTCCGATTGCAAGGCACGTGCGCCCAGCATATCCTCCGACATTTCTGCCGACAATATTCCAACACGATAGCCATTCTTAGCAATATTTGTAGAAGCCGACATAATGAATGCTGTCTTGCCTGTGCCTTGATAACCAGCCACGATATTAAATGTCTTAGAAAGAAAATCTAAACCATTAATACCTAAATTAAAACACTTCGCCAATGGTTCATTACTTAATAAGCCTTTTTTGATGTTATTCTTGATCCGTGTTAGCGATTTTATATTACTCGATTTAAGTTCATTTATCGTCATTGACTTCAACGATAAATCATCTACTAAGTCAAACACATCTACGGTGTCTTCGTATGCATCTTTTATCGCTTCTTGTGAAATGCGTATTACTTCACGTTGCATAAATTTCTGAACTAATATATACGCTGAATGCTCAACATTTGCTGTTGAGACAACTTCGTTTGTCAAGTCAGAAATATAAGATGCGCCTCCACATTTCTTTAAATCACCATTGCGTTGTAATTTATCGACAATAGAAATGATGTCTATTGGAATGCTATTTGCAAATAGTTCTGAAATTGCAGTAAATATTCTATTGTGAATATCTGAATAAAACATATTAGGCGATAGAATATCAATTATTCGCCCTATTGTATTTTGTTCTTCGATACAAGCACCTAAGATGTATCTTTCAACATCTTGCGCCTGTGGTGGTATCTTATTCATTGGTACGTTTATTTTTATTTTTTAGTTTAAAATTCGTGGATATGCGCTACGTGTAGCGTGTATCCACAAGTTAGCGTGCATTTAAATATAACACACGTTCTTTGCCACTAATATTTGTATTAAAATTATTCATAGTTTCTACATACCACAGAGAACTATCAGCATCTAACACTAACCAGCGGAATCGTTCCCCAGTCGGTTGTATAATTTTAATCGCTTTTGGAAATCCTCTTTCTACGCTCGTTTTACATTCTAAATCATCTTGTAAATTTCCAACACCACAAGACGAAAATAAAACGCACGCTAACAAGCAATATAAAAAATGCCTGCTTACTACTAAATTTGAAGTTTTTGTTTTCATATAATCTTTATTTTAAGTTTGATAATTTTGTGTTTCAATTACGGCACTTTTCATATTGC
>NZ_CALFIG010000190.1 GCF_937876455.1 uncultured Flavobacterium sp. | reverse complement strand
GAATTGAATACTCTGACCCTTGGTATATTTGGGAGTGTAGCACAATGGGAACGTGAACTCATTTCAACAAGAACTAAAAATGGATTAGCGGCACTCAAGGCAAGAGGAGTTAAATTAGGTTCACCACAAAATCTAACCAATGATGCAAAACAGAAAGGAGTTGAAGTTTTGATAAAAAATAGAGTCGATAACGAAAATTGGAAAATGGCACGAATGTTCATCGAACACTTCCAAATGAAACATGGTTATCTTAACTACACACACATATCAAGGGAACTTAACCTGAATGGTTATAAGACGAGATATGGATGTGAATTTACACCGGCTAGCGTGAGGAGGCTGTACATTCAATAATAGTATTATCATTGAAAATATAGGTTGACTTATTTTTTTTAAAATCCACCTCTATTTCATCTATTCATCGATTTTTTTGTTTCAAGTCAAGTAGCAGGTTTAGTGATTTGTTTAACCACTTTCAATAAGAATTTTTATTTCAGACCTATTTTTGCTTATTTTAGCAATTACTTAAATAAGAAATGTTCACTATATTCGCATTATGGATAAACCTTCTTGTATAAGACAACAAGCAGACATTAGACAAATTCTTCGCTGTAAAGAACGTGTTTCAGAACTCCAAGGGTCGTTTGATTATTTGTCCAACGGACTTGAATTGGCTGGGAATAGTGTAAGATTTAAAATCTTGTTTTTACTTTATGAAGAAAAGCGACTTTGTGTATGTGATTTAAGTGATATTTTAGGGATGACTATTTCGGCAGTTTCTCAACACTTGCGAAAACTCAAAGACAAGAATCTTATTAAAACCGAAAGAGAAGCACAAACGATTTATTACTCAATGACTAAAGAATACGACATTTTCTTTAAACCATTTTTTAAAATAATCTACGATAACAAAATTTTAGAAACAATATGAAAACCGACAAAAAACTAATTGGTACAGGTCTTTTGACAGCGTTTGCGGCTTCATTATGTTGTATCACCCCTGTATTGGCTCTCATCGCAGGAACTAGCGGACTAGCTTCAACCTTTTCTTGGGTTGAACCATTTAGACCATATTTAATTGGTTTAACAATTTTTGTGTTAGGATTTGCTTGGTATCAAAAACTAAAACCGAAAAAGCAAATTGATTGTAAATGTGAAATAGACGAAAAACAAAATTTTATGCAAACAAAATCATTTTTAGGAATTGTTTCAGTTATTGCAATTCTGCTCTTATCATTTCCAATTTATGCTAGTGTTTTTTTCCCAAAAGTTAATAATAGTTCAATTATTACACAGGAGTATAAAACTCAAAAAGTTGAGTTTACAATTAAAGGGATGACTTGTTCAAGTTGCGAACATCATGTCAAAACAGAGATTAGTAAACTAAAAGGAATTGCTGAAGTTTTGGTTTCCTATGAGAACGGCAACGCAATTGTTAAGTTTGACAATAAACAAACGAGTATAACAGAAATCGAAAAAGCTATCAATTCCACAGGGTATAAATCACTAAAAAGTAAAATTAAATAATAATGGATATTAAATTACAATCAGTAATAACTTGCCCAAACTGTGGACACCAAAAAGAGGAAACAATGCCAACAGATGCATGTCAGTATTTTTATGAATGTGAAAGCTGTAAAACAAAATTAAAACCTTTACAAGGTGATTGTTGTGTTTATTGTAGTTATGGAAGCGTACCATGTCCACCAATACAACAGGACAAAAAATGTTGCTAATCGAATCAAATTAAGAAAAAATAGAAAATGTTAATTTTTAAAAAAGTGTTACCTTTGTTATGAGGCCAAAACGTAACTCATTATTTTTCTGATGGTTATGAACTTATAAAGTTCCCCGAAGCTGCATCTTTCGTCTGTAAGGG
>NZ_CALFIG010000189.1 GCF_937876455.1 uncultured Flavobacterium sp. | reverse complement strand
CTTAACGGGGCTGGCCCAGATCAACGGCAGAAACGATCTAAGATGGACGCACCGCTTTCGTTACGACACATGGTATGCAGCTCATCAAAATTGGTCATTAGAATTGATGATTTTACTGAAAACCATTCCATTGTCCCTAAGTGGTCAAGGAACAGACCTAGCCTGCGAGGAACAATTTTCTCCTTAATCCAATTATTTTTTCATAGAATTATTTGCGATGACAAGAAGGATTAAAAAGCCTGTCTTTTTATCAACTTTTAAGCTTTTTGCCTTTTTTCTTTATTGAAAAATTTTATAAAATAAAATAACACTACTTTAAAATACGATTCCAAAATGAATCGGATTTTTTTGTAACAAAAATGTACTTTTTAATTCTAATATAGATTAACAAATATAATTAAACTATGAAAAAATATGTTTGGAGCTTGCTTCTAGTAGGAAGTTTTGCTTTTGCTCAGAAGTTAACCATCGATGAAACGGTTATGGGACCAAGAAAATATGCACCTACTACTTTAATTGCGTATCAATGGAAAAAAGATAGCAAGGCTATTACATACATAAGTTCAGATTATTCTAATTTAATTGAAAAAAGCGCTTCGAATGCGTGGAAAGAAGCTGTACTTTTAACAAAAGCAGAATTAGAAACTGCTTTAAAATCAAAATTTCCAACAGATGAATTTTCATTACGCACGTTTCCCACTACAATTTCTTGGATAACAAATACGATTTTTGAAACAGAAATTTCCAGTAAAACTACTAATTACAAAATTGCATTTGATGTAGCCCTTAAGCAAATAACTAACGTTATCAGTTATCCAGCTGAAGGTAGTCAGGCAAAATATACTAAAAACAATCACGTAGCTTGGCTAAAAGATAATAACATTAGAATTTCTTTAGCACAAGGAAAAGTTATAGAAGTTACTAATGATGAAAATAAAGCTATCGTAAATGGTTCTGACTACGTACACCGTCAAGAATTTGGGATTCATAGTGGCATGTGGTGGGATGAAACGGGTTCAAAATTAGCCTATTACCGCAAAGATGAAACAATGGTGGCAAATTATCCCATAACAAATTGGAACGAACGTGAAGCTACTTCTAAAGATGTTAAATATCCTATGGCGGGTATGACAAGCGAACACGTTTCACTTGTTATTTATGATGTAAACTCAGACAAAAAAGTAACTATTCAAACGGGCGAACCTAAAGAACAATATTTAACAATGGTTTCTTGGGAGCCAACGGGTAAATATATTTTTATAGGTGTTTTAAATCGTGAACAAAATCATTTGAAGTTTAATAAATATGACGCCTTAACAGGTGCATTTGTAAAAACGTTGTTTGAAGAAAAAGCTACAACATGGGTAGAACCTCAGCATGCATTAATGTTTGTACCAAACAACCCAACACAATTTATTTACCAAACCGATTTTTATGGGTATAACCAAATGTATCTATACACTACAGAGGGTAAATTGCTTAAAAATTTAGGGTTTAAAGACGTAGTAGTTACCAATGTACTAGGATTTGATGCTACAAATACTAAACTAAATTACATAGGAACAGCTAACAATGGTTTAGACAGACAATTGTATCAAGTAGATCTAAAATCGGGGAAAACAATACAATTGACTTCGGTATCTGGAATACACAATTCTTCTGTGTCCTCAGACGGAACAATGGTTTTAGACCAATATAGCAATGCCACTACGCCAAATGAAATTTCAGTTTTAAATATCAAAAATAAAATGGCTAATACGACCTTAGTAAAGGCTGAAAATCCTTTTGTTGGAAAAATTGATTTGCCAAAAATAGAATTAGTCACGATTACTTCAGCAGATGGAAACACTCCTTTAAATGGTAGAATTATTTATCCATCAAATTTTGACGCCACAAAAAAATATCCTGTGATGGTATATTTATATGGCGGATCACATGCCCAATTAGTAACAAACAGATGGTTGTCTGGTGCGGGTTATTTCGATTTATATATGGCTCAGCAAGGCTACATTGTGTTTACAATGGATAACAGAGGAAGTGATGCGCGGGGTAAAAAATTCTGTGAAGTAAATCATAGACAATTAGGAGTAAATGAAATGGCAGACCAAATGGAAGGTGTTAAGTTTTTAAAATCTAAAACGTTTGTAGATACTGATAAAATAGGTGTTTTTGGTTGGAGTTTTGGCGGCTTCATGTCAACTACTTTAATGACAAGTCAAGCGGATACGTTTAAGGTAGGTGTTGCTGGCGGACCAGTAATTGATTGGAAATATTATGAAATCATGTATGGAGAACGTTACATGGATACACCACAAGAAAACCCTGAAGGATATGCAAAGGCTTCTTTAATCGATAAAGCTAAAAATTTAAAAGGTCGTTTATTGGTTATTCACGGTGCGCAAGACCCTGTTGTGGTACAGCAAAATAGTATGAATTTTATTGAAGCATGTATTAAAGCGGGTAAACAAGTAGATTATTTCTTGTACCCAAATCACGAGCACAATGTAAGTGGAAAAGATAGAATTCATATGTATGCTAAAATTGCTGATTATTTTGATACACATTTGAAGAAATAATTTAACATCTTTACTAATTATAGAAATCCGTTTGCTGAAAAGTAAACGGATTTTTTTATTCTCATATATAATGGTTAATTTTGCGCCATGCAGATGCCACCACTTTTCCAACCTTTTAAAACGGATATTTCAGGAATTTCATTACCCGAAAAATTTACCTTTCCCTTTTATTATCAACCTCATGAACTAAGTTTGATTGCCTCAAAAGCATTGCAAGATTTTTTAGAAACACAAACTGATTTCGAACATAATTTTGGCTTAGTTGAAGAGCAAAAAGGCTTGATAATAGGTAAAATGTTTGGCGTTTTGGTATGCCAAAATAAAGAAGGAGAAATAGGCTATTTATGGGCTTTTTCTGGAAAATTAGCAGCATCAAATCATTTGCCTTATTTTGTACCTCCTGTTTTTGATTTGCTTGAAACTGATGGTTTTTTTAAAAAAGAAGAAGAAGTGTTAAACGCATTAAATCGTGAAATTGAGTGCCTTGAAAATGACACAATCTATCTTGAATACAAACAAAAACAAGCCGATTTACAAAAACAAGCTAACCTAGAAATTGAAGCCCATAAAAGAGCAATCAAAAGCAATAAGCAACTACGTGAACAAAAGCGAGCTGCAATTAGTAATGCATCAGTAGAATCAAAAGAAACGCTATTAATAGTCTTGAGTCAAGAAAGTAAAGATGAAAGTATTTTGCTCAAAAAAATGGCAAAATATTTTAAATTGGCATTAGCAGCAAATGCATCAGTATTACAGGAATTTGAAACTAAAATAGCGTTGTTAAAAGAACAGCGCAAATTAAAATCGAGCGCGTTACAACAAAAAATATTTACAAAATATACCTTTTTAAATGCCTCAAAAGAGACCAAGAGCATAGGCAAAATTTTCAATGATAATCCACCCGCAGGGGCAGGGGAGTGTGCAGCCCCAAAACTATTGCATTATGCTTTTCAACATGATTTGAAACCAATTGCAATGGCGGAGTTTTGGTGGGGTCAATCACCTAAATCTGAAATTAGAAGGCATAAGCAGTTTTATCCTTCATGTAAAAGTAAATGTGAACCTATATTAATGGGGCACATGCTAAAAGGCTTAGCATTAGAAGCTAATCCATTTATGGAAAATCCCGCAGCGGGTAAGCAACTTGAAATTGTGTATGAAGATGACGCATTACTTGTCATAAATAAGCCAGCTGAATTTTTATCAGTACCAGGAAAAACAATAGCTGATTCTGTATATCAAAGGATAAGAGACAGCCATCCAGATGCTACAGGACCCTTAATTGTACATCGATTAGATATGTCTACTTCGGGTATTATGTTGGTAGCTAAAGATGAAGAAACGTATGTAAAATTACAACGTCAATTTATTGACCGAACGATTAAAAAAAGATATGTAGCCTTGCTTGATGGTATTGTAAAACAACCAAAAGGAACTATTGATTTACCGCTTAGAGTAGATTTAGACGATAGACCCCGACAATTGGTTTGTTACGAACACGGTAAACACGCACAAACGCATTTTGAAGTGCTTTCTATAAAAAATAAACAAACGCGCATTCATTTTTACCCCATTACTGGACGCACCCATCAATTGCGTGTTCATGCTTCACATGCTTCAGGATTAAACATTCCTATTGTGGGTGATGATTTATATGGCACAAAAGCAAATCGGTTGCATCTTCATGCCGAGTGGATTCAGTTTGAACACCCTGTAACTAGAAAACCAATGGAAATTAACGTAGAGGCAGAGTTTTAATTTTGTTTTTACCGCAAAGAGGCAAAGATTACGCAAGGTTCGCTATGTTTTTGTATACTTTACGAACTTAGCGATTAAATTGTTCCCCATTCACCCATACACTATCAATTAAATTCGTAGCAAAGCAATACGGAATTTCATAAAAACTATGTAGGGGCTTAGTGATGATAAAATTTGCTTTTTTACCCACTGTAATACTGCCGTGCGTAGCACTTAATTCCATGGCATAAGCGCCATTTAGTGTGGCAGCATTTAGTGCTTCTTCAGGTGTCATTTTCATTTTAATACAAGCCGTAGCCACTACAAAATGCATGTTTCCAGAGGGTGTAGTTCCCGGGTTAAAGTCAGAAGCCAAAGCCACCGGTAAACCCGCATTTAGTAGTTCTCGGGCGGGTGTATAAGGAATGCTAATAAAATAAGAACAGCTAGGAAGTGCAACAGGCATGCAAGCAGTGTTTTTCAATGCTTTAATATCGTCCTCAGTTACAATTTCTAAATGATCGACACTTAGCGCACCATGCTCCACACAAGCTTTAATTCCGCCAATAGCTGTAAATTGATTTACGTGGATTTTGGGTGTTAGGCCATATTTTTTACCCGCTTCCATGATTTGAATGGTTTCTTCTACACTGAAATAACCTGTTTCTAAAAATGCATCAATGTAATCAGCTAAATTTTCAGCTGCAATTTTAGGGAGCATTTCACGAATTATTAAATCAATATAAGCTTGATGGTTTTCTTTGTAGGCAACAGGAAAAGCATGCGCACCCAGAAAAGTAGCTTTAATGGCTATCGGGTAATTTTCTTTTAATTTTTTAATAACGCGCAACATTTTCAACTCGCCTTCAACGGTTAAACCGTACCCCGATTTTATTTCTACCGCTCCTGTGCCTTGCGACATAACTTCTTCTAAGCGCTTTTTTGATTGTTCATAGATTTCCTCTTCAGAAGTTTCATTTAGTTTTTTGGCCGAGTTTAAAATACCACCACCACGAGCTGCAATTTCTTCATAGGATAATCCGTTAATTCGGTCTACAAATTCACCACTTCGGTTCCCTGCATACACAATATGGGTGTGACTGTCGCAAAAGGTAGGTAATACAATTTTACCCGCAGCATCAATAATAGTACATCCGGCTAGTGTGGGACAATCTTCCATTTTACCATAGGCTTTAATACGATCTTTTTCGATGAGTAAAAAAGCATTTTCGATGTGTGGAAGCACTGCCATTTCAGCCCCAGAAACTTTTGAAATACCCGATTCTCGTACTTGTAGTAGTTGTTTTATATTGATGATGAGTGTTTGCATGGTCAAAATTTTAAAGCCGCATACGTATTTATAGTAAATGCTATATCGTCTTTTTCGTTATATTTGTAAAGTATAAAAGTAACTATTTTAGTCGAAGTGCGAAAATTAATCTATAAAAAAGGAAGAAAAGTCCTTCCGTCATTAGTGGAATATACAGGAAAGCATAAAGATGAAAAATCGGCTATGCAATTATTTGTTTATAATGCGCAAACCCTTGCCGAATACCACGACATTAAGTTAAGTCAAGTTGATAAATATTTAGATCAATCTAAAACCAATTGGTTCAATGTTCATGGCTTGGCAGATATAACTTTGATTAAAGAAATTGGCCAAAAGTTTAGTATTGATGATTTTATTTTAAGTGATATTTTAAATATTTTAAAACGTTCTAAAATAGACGAATATCCGCATTCGTTATTTTTTACGATCAAATCATTATTGCCAATAAATAATACTAATTCAATTGATGTAGAGCAAGTTAGTTTTATATTGAGAGACGGCATGTTGTTTTCATTTCAAGAAAAGCCAAGCAGCTTTTTTGTACACATTCGAGAACGATTAAGACAAAGTTCGGGAATCGTACGTACAAGAAAAGCAGATTATCTATTGTATTTATTACTTGATGCTGTTATGGAAAACTTTTTCATCACGATAGAAAATGAAGAACATAAAATTGATAAGATTATTGATTTAGCCAAAACAACTTCCACAAAAAATATTTTAGAAGATATTGAAACACATAGAGACAATTTAAATTTTTTAAAGCGTTCTATTGTGCCCCTGCGCGATTCGTTATATTCGATTAAAAGTATGAAAGACGATGATGTGTTTAATGCTATAGCTTCAGAAAATTATACATTTTTTGCGCGTTTACATCAAAAATGTTTAGAATTATTAGATCAAATTGAGGGCGATTTGTATGCATTAGATGCCGCATCTAATTTTTATTTTTCCATGCAAAGCCACAAAATGAATGAAGTTATGAAAACGCTAACGGTGGTTTCGGTATTTTTTATGCCTTTAACTTTTATTGTTGGTGTGTATGGGATGAATTTTGATAACATGCCCGAACTCCATTGGAAATATGGTTATTTTATAATAATGGGTTCCATGACTTTGCTTTTAATAGCTATGGCCATTTATTTTAAAAAACGCAAGTGGTATTAATCGTTCAAATCCATATTTTATTCACCTAAACTATGTTTCATAAGTTGTCAAATTCCATTCAGGCAGTTGCTCAAATTCCTATTTCAAGTGAACGAATAGCGGTTTTACAACCTTTAGTGGAATACATACAAAACAAAGTTGATAACCACCAAGAAGTTCGATTGAATTTCATTTGCACACACAATTCACGAAGAAGTCATTTGGCACAAATTTGGGCTCAAACGATGGCATTTCAATTCGGAATTAAGAATGTTTTTTGTTATTCTGGAGGTACAGAAGCTACAGCGATGTTTCCAAAAGTTTCTGAAACACTTTCAAATCAAGGATTTCAGATTCAGAAGGTAAGCGAAGAGCAAAATCCAGTTTACGCGATAAAATTTGCTGCGAACCAACATCCCATAATTTGTTTTTCAAAAGCGTATTTCGATGATTTTAATCCTAAAAACAATTTTGCAGCTATCCTAACGTGTAACAATGCAGACGAAGGTTGTCCAATGGTTTTTGGTGCAGAAGCAAGAATTCCAATCAAATACGATGATCCAAAAGCGTTTGATGGAACACCGAAATGAACGAAAAATACTTAGAAAAAAGTATGCAAATTGCTTCTGAAATGTATTCTATTTTTTCGAAAATCAAGTAAACCTTTTTAATATACAAAGCACATGAAAAAAAGATTGAACTTTTTAGATAGATACCTTACAGTTTGGATATTTTTAGCCATGTTAATAGGTGTAGCCTTAGGTTATTTTGTGCCTATTGTACCAACATGGGTTCAGTCGTTTTCTTCAGGAACCACAAATATTCCTTTAGTCATAGGTCTGATTTTAATGATGTATCCGCCGTTGACCAAAATTGATTTCTCGCAAGTGCCTAAAATGTTTCAACAGCCCAAACTACTTACAGTCTCTTTTTTTATTACCTGGATTGTAGGCCCTTTTTTAATGTTTTTATTGGCTACCTTTTTCCTAAAAGACAATCCCGAGTACATGACGGGTTTAATTATTATTGGCCTAGCACCTTGTATTGCCATGGTCATTGTATGGAACGAACTTGCAGAGGGTAATAGAGAATTGACAGCGGGTTTAGTAGGCATTAATAGTTTGTTGCAGGTGTTTTTCTTTAGTTCGTATGCCTATTTTTATTTGGAAATCATGTTGCCTTTATTCGGAATCAAAGGATTAGCATTACATATTAGCATGGCACAAATTGCTCAAACCGTTGGTATCTATCTCGGCATTCCATTTGTGTTGGCTCTTGTAAGTCGTTTTGCAATTAAAAAGTATTTAGGCGACAAATTTTTCAATCAAACGTTTATTCCGTTTGTTTCCCCAATTACTTTAATAGCCTTGCTTTTTACCATTGTGGTCATGTTTAGCTTAAAGGGAGAAATGATTATAGAATTACCTTTAGACGTTTTAAAAATTGCCTTACCCTTGGTTATTTTCTTTGTAGTTATGTTCTTTTTGATGTTTTTTAGTGCAAAAAAAATTGGAGCCAACTATAAAGATGCTGTTGCCTTATCCTTTACGGCTTCTGGAAATAATTTTGAACTCGCTATTGCAGTAGCTATTGGTGTGTTTGGTATTAGTAGCGGACAAGCTTTTGCTGGGGTTATAGGCCCTTTAGTAGAAGTACCTGCATTAATTGCGTTAGTGAACGTGGCATTTTGGTTGCGAAAAAAAGGGTTTTAACTTAGGTTTACTAACTAACCTTGACTACGCAAACTTCTCGACTTTGAGTAGATGTCTTAAAAACGAATAAAAGGTATTGTTGTTTAGGTTGATTGCTTTTAGTGGCTGCCTTGTTCCTTTTCTGCGTTATCTTTGTCTAAACTATTTAAGTCTGGTGTTGCGCTAACTTGAGAAATAAACCACGTTGTTCCTTTAGTTTTCCATATTCTGTTTGCCCAAACTATTCCAATAACTAATCCAAAAACTGAAATGATTATTGCAATTACAAGTCTTGTTTCTGTTGGATGGGGAAAATAAATGACTGAACCAATAATCAAACCGATAAGAAGTGGCGAGGCAACAATTTGCAGCCAACTTATTACTTCAATTATATATCCAAAAACTTTTTGCATTCTATTCGTTTTTTTAGCAGTTGTTTGTAAAGGTTTATGCTAACGTTTCGCGACTTCATCAATTGTGAACTTCGAAACCGATTATTTTCTATCAAAAATAAAAATTTTTGCGAAACGTAAACGTGAACTTACCAAAAACTCGCAATTGCGAGAAACGACTGTTAGGTCAATTATATATTTCATCGTACTTATTTGCTTCTAAAGTGCCGTATTTATTGAGTTTTATATTTTTAACGGTTCAAAATGATGCAAAAAAAAGCAACAAAATGTTTGTTTTGTTGTACTAAATGTTGTACTCTTGTATCACGTTGCACTCAATTGCAATCCCTCAATTTTAAAGGGTTTCACTCGTTTGCTTCCTTTTACAAATATAGTACAACATTTCCTTTTTTCATAATATGGCATCAATTAAACTGATTTTAAGAACACATCAAGCCGACCAAACGGGTCATTCTCCTTTGTATATAAGGATTATTAAGGACAGAAAAACAAAGTTTATTTCAGTAGGTATAAAATTAAAAGAAACCGAATGGGACGAGGTAAAACAGCGTGTAAAGAAAAACCATCCCAACAGCGCAAGAATGAACGCTTCAATTTCTCAAAAGGTTGCTGATGCGGAAGCACAAGTTGCCGACTTGGAAAGAAAAGTGAAATCAGTTTCGGTAAAGAAAATCAAGGAAGCTATCAAAGGAAAAGAAGTGCCTAACTTTTTTGAGTACGCGTATAAACGTTGTGAGAAAATCAGAGGTAATGTTTCCATTGCGACCTATAAAAACTATCTTGTCTATTTAGAGAAGTTTGAAAAGTGGACTGGAACAAGAGATATTTATTTTGATGATATTACAGTTTCCTTGCTTATGGATTACATGAGTTATATGGGTAATACTTTGAAAAATGGTGCAACTACTCAAAGATATTCAATTATGATTTTGGCTATTATGTTTAAGGAAGCCATCAAAGAGGATATTATCCCCGAATATATGTATCCTTTTAGCAAACTAACTTTAAAAAAGGATACAGGCAAAAGATTGTTTCTAAAGAAAGAACAAATACAGGCTATGATTGATTTTAAAGCCCAAGAAGGAACTTTAAGTTGTATTTACAGGGATATGTTTATTTTTTCAATTTATGCCGGAGGATTGCGTTTTAGTGATGTTTTAGAAATCCAAAATAAACACTTCATCGAGGCAGAACAAAGAATAAAAAAGACCATCAATAAAACAGGAAGATTGCACCAGTTTAAAATTGGTCAAGTAGCCCTTGATATTATCAAAAAATATCAAAAACCAAATTCACAACCTGACGACCTTATTTTCCCAATTGTCAAAAATCCAACATTGTTTTTAAAGAACAAAGAGTACAGGTATGAGATAACTGAAAAAGCAAATAAGTCAGCCAATTTTCAAATACAAAGAATTGCAAAAGCTTTGGAGTTTCCAATACACGTTTCTTTCCATTTGAGCCGTCATAGTTTCGCTACTAACGCACTTAATAACGGTATGAGAATTGAACACGTTTCTAAATTAATGGACCATCAAGATATTAGAACTACACAGATTTACGCCAAGATTATCAATGAAGAATTGGACAAAGCAGTTGACGAGTTTATTTTTTAAAATTAATACTATTTAACATATTTTTTCGTTTTACCTTTGTTGCAAATCAGAGGCAAAAAATGAGTTAGTTTAAGAGAAAAATCCTTTAAAAAGGGTTTTTTTTTGATAAAATGTGAGGGAAATTCAATTATTGCAACGCCCAAGAGATTAAAACAAAACCAAACTAACCATATTTGAACTCTAACAAAATGCCCGTAAAATCAGTTCCCTTTTTGGAGCAAATGGCTGTAATTTCAGTACAGTCAACTAATACTAATTTAGATGTAATTGTTGAAGAACAAAGTTCAATTGAAGACTATTGCATTGCTGTAATTGAGAAGCTTTTTAAATTACCTCAAACTCAGTTTTTAAATTTTATTAATCATCAACTAGAACAGGTCAAATCTCCGTCAAGTTGGCTAGACAGCTTTGATTTATTAATAGCGGAAAATGAGAAGCTTTTTGTTGAAAATGGTTTATTATCTAGGTACACTAAACTATGCAATCTAATAGAAAAGAAAAGAGACTTATTGCAATGCTCAACTGCAAAACCAACCAAACCCAATGTAGCAAAAAGATATATTAATGCTGAAAGTGATGAGAGGTATTTTTCTTTTTATGAAATCAAAAAACAACTTGCCAACCTAGAGGATGACAACGAGAAAATCCTATTATTAACCAAAGAAAAGCACGAATATAAGCAGGCTAATATTGAGTTTTTAAATCAAAAGCTTCCCTTGTTTGATAAGCAATGTGCCAAAGAGATTGAGCAGATTTATGAAATGCAGAACATAAAGAGTACCATTGAAAAACTCAAACCTGCAACTACCATAAACCCTAACAATTTCACAAAATTGCAATTCAATTGCAATGTAAATCAGTTTGTAGATATTTTTTACCAATTATCTCGTGAAATTCTTATTGACGGTAAGCCAGTTATTGAGGGCAATATCAATGATGTTGCAAATGTCATAGTAAACTCATTCGTGGATAAAGACGGCAAAGAAATCAGTCCTCAAAGCGTTAAAACTATCCTGCAACCCTCCAGAGAAGATAAACGCCCGAACACCAATAAACGTATTGATGTTACCAAGATTTTATAATTATAAAAAAGTCCACAAAACCTGCGTGGACTTTTATTTTTTCACAATACAAAAAATCTATATAAACCATTGTAAATAAATGGTTTTCGATAAATACAAAAAGTCTTTTTGCTAAAAAAAGACCTTAAAGACTTTTTGTGTTAGCCCTATCTTTTTGCATAAAAAGATATAAAAACAACGCTTTTTTTGGTCAATTTTTACCAATTTCTTTGCTACACAAAAAAGGTCTTTTTACTATCTCCAGTATTTTTTAAAACAAAAGACCGCAATCCCTTTAAATAAAGGCTTTCAGAACTCCTAAAGAAAAACTTAGTCCTTGAAGACCATAAAAAGACTAAAAGACTTTTTCATACACTGCACATTTGCCTCATAATTTTTAATCTTTTCAAAAATGGAGGTATATATTTTGTCAAAAGCCCAGTTTTCAGAATTAACCACAAGGTTAGATACTTTGCAAAATTTAATCAGCACCCAACCCGATACTTCAAAAAAAACTATCATGGATAATGAAGAGTTTATGAAGTTTATGGGTATCTCAAAACGTACTGCTCAAAGTTGGAGAGACGAGGGTAAAATATCTTTTAGCCAAGTAGGAAACAAGATTTACTACAAAATGGCTGATGTCGATAAACTATTGGCGGAGAACTACAACAAGTCATTTAAAAAATAACTCCAAAGTAAAGTACATACACGGCAATAAGCTGTAAGACCTTGAAACAATGGCGTGAAATGCGCCATTGTCAAAGGTTAAAACAAATTCTTATGAGTATAAAAACGCAAAGACTAGATAACAAAGTTTTTTCAATGGCATCCACACTTTTTGGCTTTGGAGAAAACAAAGCTTTAGGAGTTCAACGAGAATCAATTGAAAAACCATTGCAATTTTCGGGCAGAATCATTGCAATTTACCCTGCAATCATTGAAGAGGCATTTTCCAGTACAATGGATAATTACCGCAAGTATATTGCGTCGTATAATTTCAAGACACAGGCAGAGAATGAACTGATACAAGCGCATAATAATTCCGTAAAGGAATTTTTAAAATCAAATTCAATCACTGATATTCAAAAAGAGTACAAAAGACTGTTTTTGCTTCATAACGCAAAGAATAACAATCCAAGAGACTACAACGAAGCTGTAACCCAGTTTTGCAATGATTATGGACTTATTGTAGAGAAAAAGAAAATCCAAACGGTAAAATATGCTACTGAAGTAGTGTTTCAAAATCTGTTGCATTTGTATAACTCCCAACTGATGAAACGCAATGAGAAGTTTATCAAAGGTGGTATTGCATCAAAACGACCAATTGAAGAGTTTAAAATCAATTCCTTTCTAGTTACCCAATTAAAGCGAAATGAAGTTAACAGTATTGCAATATGCTCTAAAACGGTTCGCAATCACAGAAAGCGTTTAGAAGAGGCGGGCGTGTTTGTGGAATATCATTTTGCTGGGAGAAACAGACCTGTTGAATTACATATAAATCCTGAAATTCTCGTGATTTTGGATGTTTATACTTCAAAAATAAAACGCT
>NZ_CALFIG010000188.1 GCF_937876455.1 uncultured Flavobacterium sp. | reverse complement strand
TAAAGCAACACATGGCATAGTGGATGAAACGGCTAAAATAGAATTGCAAAAATGGTACTTACAAGACAAAGGAATTGCTATTCAAAATGAGATTTTAAAAATCTACGAGCAAATACACGAATAATTTTATTTAATTGTTCCAATAATAGTCAACTTATCAGAAGTAGAAATACCTCCAGGGTTACAGCCTAGTTTTCCTTCGGGAATTTCCATTTTTAATTGGGCATAATACTCAACCCAAACAGGAAAAAATGAATTGGTTTCAGGAGATTTAAAAGTCATAGGTTGTAATTCAAAAAAAGAAGCGCCATAAGCGTTCAAAAAAGCATCGAAAATCAACTCCGAACAATAATAGCTTCCGTTATTATATAAATAAGCATCATCATACGGCATGCCTATTTGTGAAAGAGTAAAAGCAATGGCATTCGGAATATATTTTCTGTATTTTCTTTTTACTCTACCTACAAACATGGGCGAATCGGTATAGTTTGAAAACACATCTAAAGGGGTCATTTTTACTGCTTTTCCCGAGGCTTCTAATACAAAAATGCTATCGTTTTTTATATAAATCAAACCCATGTGGCTAAAGTCATGACCTTGGTAGCCTTCCGTCACTTCATTTATAGCTTCACATAACGGGCCACAATTCATCGATTGAAATAGTAAATCACCTGTTTTAAGTTGTTTAACTTCTTGACAAAAAACAAGCTGCGTTATAAGTATGAAAAATAGAAATCTATACTTCATGTTGCAATTGATTAACAAATACTATTGGGCAAACAGCATTTGAAACGCTATAATTTCCAATTTTCGTTCGGCGCAAAGCCGTTAAATGACCTCCAGAGCCTAATGCCTTTCCAAAGTCAAAAGCCAAAGAGCGAATATAGGTTCCTTTACTACATGTTACTCTAAAATCAATCTCAGGTAAAGCTATGCGTGTAATTTCAAATTCGTAAATGGTCGTTTTTCTTGCTTTAATTTCAACATCTTCTCCCGCACGAGCATGTTCATATAATCGTTTTCCATCCTTCTTGATGGCAGAAAAAACAGGAGGTTTTTGATCAATTTCTCCAATAAATTCTTTTGTGGTTTCAAAAATTAACGCTTCTGTAATATGTTCGGTTGAGAATCTGGCGTCAATTTCGGTTTCTAAATCGTAGGAAGGTGTTGTGGCACCAACAAAAATTGTTCCTGTATACTCTTTTTCTTGTGCTTGAATTTCTGTAATTTTTTTAGTGAATTTTCCTGTGCAAATGATTAACAAACCTGACGCTAAAGGATCTAAAGTGCCCGCATGTCCAATTTTGAATTTTTTTGGCAATTCAAATTGGCGTTTTAAGGCATATTTTAATTTATTGACCGCTTGAAACGAAGACCAAGTTAATGGCTTATCTATGAGTAATATCTGTCCTTCTAAAATAGATTCGGCGTTCATTATTTTAGAAAATTAAAATAAACTAATAAAAGAAATCCTGCAATAATTCTGTACCATCCCCAGGGTTTAAACCCATATTTTTTTATAATTTCTATAAAAAATTTAATGGCTAAAACCGCAACAATAAAAGCTACCACATTACCAATGATAAACATTTTTGTGTTTTCTGATGATTTTAAAATGAGTTCATACCCTTTCATTTGAGTGTCTTCATACGTTTTAATAAACGTCGAATAGCATGTTACAGCTAACATGGTAGGAACCGCTAAGAAAAATGAAAATTCAGCCGCGGCTTGTCTAGTTAAACCTTGTTGCATGCCGCCAATAATACTTGCAGCGCTTCGGCTTGTTCCCGGCATCATGGCTAGGCATTGCCAAAAACCGATGGTAATTGCCTTTTTGAACGTAATATCTTCTTCTTGATGTATAATAGGATTTGTAAAAAAACGATCTACAACTAATAAAATAATACCTCCTATAATTAAAACTATTGCAATAGGAGTTGGATGTTCTAGTACAGTTTCAATTTTTTCGTCAAATAATTTTCCTAAAATTAAGGCAGGAATGACGGCAAATCCTAATTTTAAAAAGAATTGGAATTTAGTAAAGTCAAAAAACTTACGCCAATACAATACAACTACAGCTAAAATGGCTCCAAATTGAATAGACACTTGAAATAATTTTGTAAAAGCTTCCTTTTCTATTCCAAAATAGGAACTCGCAAAAATCATATGTCCCGTTGACGAAACAGGCAAATATTCTGTAATACCTTCAATAATAGCAAGAATGAGAGCTTGAAGTAAATCCATTTATTTAGTGTTTAGTGAATTGTGAAGAGCGATTAACCAGACAAATAAGTCTAATTACTTTTTACTTTTCACTAAAATCGAATAAATAGTAATTCCAAATCCTAGTAAAACAACTGTTGGTGCTAAACGAATTCTTCTAAAATTAAAAACGTCTTCATTAAACACATTTGGGTCTTCATTGGCACCACCGCTCATTAAAATAAAACCTAAAGCAATAACGGCTAATCCAATTAATAAAAATTTATAATTTTCTTTCCCAAAAAGAAATTCAGATTTGTTGTTGTTTTCCATGTTATATTTTTTAATATTCACTGCCTTGTAACTAGTCAATAGCTCTTTACTAATACAAGTCGTCTGTTCTTAAGTTTAAAAATCGAGTGGTGGCAAAAAATGTACTGATAAAAGTAATAAGCACACCAACAAGTATTACGCCTAAAGCAATACTAACAAAAGACACCACGTCTTTAGCAATGCCAAGTGTTGGGAACAAACTGTCTACATATAACCAAGCAACTAATAACGAAATAATAGCTAAAACAGAACCTGCCAAACCTAGTAATATGTTTCGTATGATAAATGGTTTTCTAATGAAAGATTTTGTTGCGCCTACCATTTGCATAGTTTTAATGGTAAAACGATGCGAATAAATTGATAGTCGAATGGAACCGTTGATAAGTAACATAGCTATAACAGTTAAAACGCCACTAATGATTAATATCCAAAAACTTATTTTTTCAACATTTTCATTTACTAAATCCACTAATTCTTTAGGATATATAACATCAGAAATGTAAGTGTTTCTTTTGAATTGCATTTCAATTTTTTTAATTTCTTCGGAAGTAACATAATCGCCTTTCAAGTGAATATCAAACGAATTTTGCAACGGATTAAACCCTAAAAATTCTTTAAAGTCTTTACCCACAATATCTACATTGTTTTTAGCAGCTTCATCTTTAGTGATAAAATCATAGCTCTTTACAAACTTTGCATTTTTTAATTCGGTGTCAAACTGATTTAATACCGTATCATTTGCTTCGTCCTTAAAATAAACATTCATAGGAATATTTTCTTTAAAGTCGTTTGATATTTTTTCAGAATTAACCACAAAAAGTCCTAATGCTCCTAGTAAAAACAATACTAAAAAGATACTGAATACTACCGAAAAATAAGAAGAAATTAGCCTTCTTCTTTGATATTGTTCAAATGATAATGCCATAGATATAAAAATATTATGCCGTAAAAATACTAAAGAAATTTTGTTTATACAGAATATAACAACAAAGTTTTAACTTTAGTGTTATAAAATGTATTTTTGCACTGAAAAAAATAGTATTCAGTCACAGTAGCAGTCATCAGTAGTTCAAATTGAGGCTAAAAACTGAGACTGAAAACTGAGACTGAAAACTAAAATAATGAAATACTTCCATAACGAAATCGAAGCCAAATGGCAACACTATTGGGCAAAAAACCAAACGTTTAAAGCCCAAGAGCCTAATGCACAAAACCCTTTACCTAAATACTATGTATTAGATATGTTTCCTTATCCTTCGGGAGCAGGTTTGCACGTGGGGCATCCGCTGGGGTATATTGCTTCTGATATTGTAGCACGATATAAAAGACATCAAGGTTTTAATGTGTTGCACCCGCAAGGATACGATTCTTTTGGATTGCCTGCTGAACAATATGCCATTCAAACAGGGCAACATCCTGAAAAAACTACGCGTGAAAATATTGCTCGTTACCGTGAACAATTAGACAAGATTGGGTTTTCGTTCGATTGGAGTCGTGAAGTGCGTACGTCAAATCCAGACTATTACAAACATACACAGTGGATTTTCATACAATTATTCGAATCTTGGTACAACAAAACAACGGATAAAGCCGAAAGCATTTGCACGTTAATGCAAGAATTTGAGAAAAACGGAAATACGCAGGTAAATGCCGTTTGCGATGATAATATCACTTCGTTTTCTGCAGCCGAATGGAACGCTTTTTCATCCGAACAACAACAAAAAATCTTATTACACTATAGATTAACCTATTTAGCCGAAACGGAAGTGAATTGGTGCCCTGCATTGGGAACTGTTTTAGCCAATGACGAAATTGTAAATGGTGTTTCAGAACGTGGCGGACACCCTGTAATTCGTAAAAAAATGACCCAATGGTCTATGCGAATCTCAGCCTATGCAGAGCGTTTGTTACAAGGTTTAAATACGATTGATTGGAGTGAATCCATCAAAGAATCACAACGAAACTGGATTGGAAAAAGTGTTGGAGCTACAGTTAAATTTCAAGTTTCAGGTTCCAAGTTTCAAGTTGAAGTGTTTACGACAAGACCCGATACCATTTTCGGAGTGACCTTTATGGCATTAGCACCCGAACACGAATTGGTGGCACAAATTACCACGCCAGAACAAAAAGCAGCGGTCGAAGCCTATGTAGAAGCAACTGCAAAACGTTCAGAACGTGAAAGAATGGCTGATGTAAAAACCATTTCAGGTGTATTTACAGGCGCGTATGCCGAACATCCTTTCACTAAAGAACCTATACCAATTTGGATTGGCGATTATGTGTTGGCGGGTTATGGAACAGGTGCCGTTATGGCTGTTCCTTGTGGCGATGAGCGTGATTATGCTTTCGCGAATTTCTTCAAAGGAACGCACGGAATGCCAGAAATAAAAAATATTTTCAACCAAGATATTTCACAAGCCGCATACTGTGAAAAAGGCGGATTCGAATTGGTAAATTCTGATTTCTTAAACGGATTAGATTACAAAAACGGAACGAAAAAAGCCATCGAAACTTTAGAAGAACTAGGAGCAGGAAATGCCAAAGTAAATTACCGTTTACGCGATGCCGTTTTCTCTCGCCAACGTTATTGGGGCGAGCCTTTTCCAGTATATTATGTGAATGGCTTACCACAAATGATTGACAAAAAACACTTGCCAATTGTATTACCAGAAGTAGAAAAGTACTTACCTACCGAAGACGGACAACCGCCATTAGGAAATGCAACCGTTTGGGCTTGGGACCTTGAAAAGGCGCAAGTTGTGAGTTGTGAGTTGATAGATAATATAAAAGTTTTCCCATTAGAATTGAATACGATGCCGGGTTGGGCAGGCTCTTCTTGGTATTGGATGCGTTATATGGATGCAAAAAATGACGATGATTTCGCAAGTCAAGATGCTTTAAAGTATTGGGAAAGTGTGGATTTATACATTGGCGGAAGCGAGCACGCTACGGGACATTTATTGTATTCTCGTTTTTGGAACAAATTCTTAAAAGATAGAGGTTTTGCTCCAACCGAAGAACCATTTAAAAAATTAATCAACCAAGGAATGATTTTGGGAATGAGTGCGTTTGTATACAGAAGTGAAGATTCGAAAAAATTATTTTCAAAGGGATTGATTCAAAACGAAACGGTTCATCCTATACACGTTGACTTATCTTGTATTAATGATATTACCAACGAGTTGGATATTGAAAAATTCAAGACACATCCTTTATATGCTGATTATGCCAATGCTGAATTCATTTTAGAAGATGGAAAATACATTGTAGGTCGTGAAGTTGAAAAAATGTCGAAATCAAAATACAATGTAGTCAATCCAGACGATATTTGCAATGAATACGGAGCTGATACGCTACGTTTGTATGAAATGTTTTTAGGGCCATTAGAGCAAGCAAAACCATGGAATACAGCAGGTATTACAGGAGTATATGGTTTTTTGAAAAAATTATGGCGTTTGTATTATGACGATAACGGTTTAAACATTACTAATGATGAACCTACCGCCGATATGTACAAATCGTTACATAAAACCATTAAAAAAGTAACCGAAGACATTGAGAATTTCTCTTTTAATACTTCAGTATCACAATTTATGATTTGTGTTAATGAATTGCAACAATTAAAATGCCATCACAGAGCCATTTTAGAACCATTAGCGCTTTTAGTTTCGCCTTATGCGCCACATATTGCGGAAGAATTATGGAGTGCTTTAGGTCATGAAGGTTCTATTTCAAGGGTTGCTTTTCCAAAATTTGAAGAAAAATATTTGGTAGAATCTGAAAAAGAATACCCAGTTTCATTTAATGGTAAAATGCGTTTCACGATAAAATTACCTTTGGATTTAACTACTGCTCAAATTGAAGAAATCGTGATGGCAGACGAACGTACACAAGCGCAGCTACAAGGTCGAATCCCAAACAAGGTGATAATCGTTCCCGGAAAAATTATAAATTTGGTAGGGTAAATAAATGTCAACTTGTCATTTTTTGATAAAAAATAATGATTGGCTTATAATTTGTGAGTGTTTAATTGAATTCATAAAAAATACTAACTATGTTTGATACAGGCTCTATGTTAATAGGTGTGGTAATGATGTTAATCAGTTGGTTGGTGTCTAGTAGATTGCAATCAAAATTTGAACATTATTCTAAAGTTTATTTGCGAAATGGCATGTCGGGTGCTGAAATTGCTGAAAAAATGCTTCATGACCATGGTATTTATGATGTAAAAGTAATTTCCACACCAGGCAGGTTAACAGATCATTACAACCCAACAGATAAAACGGTTAATTTATCTGAGGCGGTGTATAGTCAACGAAACGCCGCCGCTGCTGCAGTAGCGGCACATGAGTGTGGGCACGCTGTACACATGCTCAGGCTTATAATTGGTTAACGATGCGCTCTAAATTAGTGCCAGCGGTACAAATTTCTTCGAGTTTAGTACAATGGGTGTTGTTAGCAGGTATTCTGATGATTAATACGTTCCCTAATTTATTATTAATTGGGATACTATTATTTTCTGTGACTACTTTGTTTTCAATTATTACGTTGCCAGTAGAATATGATGCGAGTAACAGAGCTTTAGCATGGTTAAAAAACAAGAATATGCTAGGGCAAGAAGAATACGCCGGTGCTGAAGATTCGTTAAAATGGGCGGCACGAACCTATTTAGTAGCGGCTATTGGTTCTATAGCCACTTTATTATATTATGTAATGCGATATATAGGCGCGAGCCGTGACTAGCAAGGTAAAAAGTACGCTCAAGGTTAATTCTGAATTTGGGCGTACTGCTTTTAAAATACTAATTTTCTACATTCAATGGGTTATACCCTAAATATGGCACTTCAATTTCCTTAAATACCACACCATAGCGTTCTAATTCTTCCAAAATAGGTTCATATACTTCTTTTGAAATAGGCAATTGCACTCCGGGAGTTTTTATTTCTCCTTTCAGAATTTTTAATGTTGCAATGGCCACAGGAAGACCTACTGTTTTTGACATGGCCGTATAAATTTGATCATCTCCAATGCATACCATAGTAGCGTCAATTTGCTTATGTTCGCCATTTAATTCATACCCAAACTTGTGATACATGACTATCATATCTTTGTCATGTGGTTGTAATGTCCATTTTTCCGCTAATATTTTTTCTAGTATTTGCGCAG
The DNA here is from genome assembly GCF_937876455.1 of uncultured Flavobacterium sp. Taxonomy (GTDB): domain Bacteria; phylum Bacteroidota; class Bacteroidia; order Flavobacteriales; family Flavobacteriaceae; genus Flavobacterium. Next base: position 5,422 of record NZ_CALFIG010000188.1, on the reverse strand, counting down.
GAGTAGCATTTTTTAAGCCTACTATTTTATCAGAACGAAATAAATCCAGTTCAACTAGTTTATCCCAAATTATATCGTCTTGGTCAATTTTTTGAGCATGTCTCAATTTAATTTCTACAGTATCGGTTGGATGATAAGGTAAAAAAGAATTGGTAAATTCTCTATATGTCATGTGTTCAGAATCTTCCATTGTGTAGGTGTCGTCAGTCATACCTAATTGTACTAATATATCCCAAGCTCTTGAATAGCCCACTCGTCTTATGGTGCCTCGGTAACAAGTCAGAGCATTGTCTAGTCCATACACGTTTCGGTATTTTAATGAGTCTCTATTGGCATAGGCTTCAAATCTTCCAAAACCTTCTACTTCTAAAAATTCGGTTCGTCTAAATAATTTTGAATAAGGAATGTATTTGTATTTTCCTTCTTGAATAAATTTTGCCGCACCACCTTGACCTGCTAATACTACATTTCTAGGATTCCACGAAAATTTATAATTCCATAAGTTTGTATCACTTTCAGGCGCTACTAATCCCCCACAAAACGATTCAAAAAGAATAATGTTTCCACCTATAGCTCTAATTTCGTCTAATACTTTCATAGCACTCATATGATCTATGCCAGGGTCGAGCCCAATTTCATTCATCAAAATGAGATTATTGGCTTTAGCTTCTGCATCTAGTTCTTGCATTGCCGGACTAATATAAGAGGCCGTTACCATGTGTTTTTTAAAGAAAACACAATCTTTGGCTACTTCAATATGTAAGTGTGCAGGTAGCATAGAAACAACAATGTCGGCATCTTGAATAGCATTTCTTCTCGCTATTTCATCAAAAATATCTAACACTAAAATGGTTGCATTAGGATGGCCATTTGCTTTTTTATTTGCTAATTCTTCAGATAAATCGGCTATTGTAAGTTGTAGTTTTTCAACTTCAGATTTATCCAAAAGATATTTTATTAGTGAAGATGCAGATCTTCCCGCGCCTATGATTAATATATTCTTCATTTCCTGTAGTTTTTAGTAGCTTGAAAATGTGTTTTTGTGATTATTATAACACGAAGATAGTAAAATGTTATATTTATAAAAAACACTTCGAAAAAAAATAGCAAAAAAAGAAATTTAAGTTCAGTATCTTTGTAATTAAATGTACAAAAATGGAGAAAAAGATAATATTGGTCGGATTGCTTTTAGGAGTTATAGCTATAGTTTTAGGCGCATTTGGCGCACATGCTTTAAAAAAAACACTTGCCGAGGCGCAATTAGTCTCTTTTGAAACGGGTGTAAAATATCAAATGTATCATGCTCTATTCTTGGTTTTTGTTGCATCTACATCCTTTTTTAATACGAATGAAAAGACAATTGCTTTTTATTTGACTCTTTTTGGTATATTCTTTTTTTCAGGGTCTATTTATTTGTTGTCAACGGCAAGCATAACAGGAATAAAAACAAAAATTCTAGGGCCAATTACGCCTATTGGAGGGATGTTACTCATGAGTGCTTGGGGCTATCTAATTTTCAGACTTTTAGCTAAAAAATAACTATTTTCAAGTTGAATCTGAAAATTAATTTATAATTTTGCACTTTTAAAACAACAACATAACTCATTTAATTATGGATACATACGCCCAATCTACGAAATCGATTTCGTTAGAAAAATATGGAATCAAAAATGTTAAAGAAATCGTTCACAATCCTTCTTACGATTTATTATATAATGAAGAACTTAGCACAGCACTTCACGGGTTTGAAAAAGGTCAGCTTACAGAACTAGGAGCGGTAAATGTAATGACGGGTGAATTTACAGGCCGTTCTCCAAAAGATAAATATATAGTAAAAGATGCTGTTACACAAAACACGATTTGGTGGAATTCTGATAAAGCAGCTAATGATAACAAACCTATTTCGCAAGAAACGTGGAAAGCCTTAAAAGAAACAACTGTTGCTCAATTGTCTGAAAAGCGATTGTTTGTGGTAGATGCGTTTTGTGGTGCCAATGAAAATACGAGATTAAAAGTCCGTTTTATTATGGAAGTTGCTTGGCAAGCGCATTTTGTAACCAACATGTTTATTCGACCAACAACAGAAGAATTAGTTAATTTCGGAGAACCTGATTTTGTAGTGATGAATGGTTCTAAAACGAGCTTTAAAGAATATGCTGCTCATGGATTGAATTCAGAGGTATATGTAGCCTTTAATTTAACCGAAAAAATCCAATTAATTGGAGGTACTTGGTATGGAGGTGAAATGAAGAAAGGTTTGTTTTCTATGATGAATTACTACTTGCCTTTGCAAGGAATTGCATCTATGCATTGTTCTGCTAACAAAGGAAAAGAAGGAGATGTTGCTGTATTTTTTGGTTTGTCAGGGACAGGGAAAACAACCTTGTCAACGGATCCAAAACGTGAATTAATTGGAGATGATGAACACGGATGGGACAATGATGGTGTATTTAATTTTGAAGGAGGTTGTTATGCAAAAACAATCGATTTAAGTGCTGAAAATGAGCCAGATATTTATGGTGCAATTAAAAAAGATGCGCTTCTTGAAAATGTTACTGTGGATGCTAATGGAAAAATAGACTTTAAAGACGGTTCAGTAACACAAAATACACGTGTTTCGTATCCTATTTATCATATTCATAACATTGTTAAACCTGTTTCAAAAGCAGGACACGCTACAAAAGTAATTTTCTTAACTGCAGATGCATTTGGTGTGATGCCGCCCGTATCTAAATTAACTCCTGAACAAACAAAGTATTATTTCCTTTCAGGTTTTACAGCTAAATTAGCTGGAACAGAAAGAGGGGTTACACAACCTGAGCCAACTTTTTCGGCTTGTTTTGGAAAAGCATTTTTATCCTTGCATCCCACAAAATATGGAGAAGAATTAGTTAAGAAGATGGAAGCACATAATGCTACGGCTTACATGGTTAACACAGGATGGAACGGAACAGGAAAGCGCATTTCAATTAAAGACACGCGCGCTATTATTGATGCGATTCTAGACGGTTCAATTGAAAAAGCAACTACTAAAGTAGTGCCAATTTTTAATTTTGAAGTTCCAACAGCGTTGCATGATGTTAATTCAGCAATTTTAGACCCTAGAGACACTTATGCAGATGCAACCGAATGGGAAACGAAAGCAACAGATTTAGCGTCAAGATTCATTAAAAATTTCGTTCAATATACAGACAATGACGAAGGAAAATCTTTAGTAACAGCGGGACCACAATTGTAATTTAATTTATAAAGAAAAAGCTCAAAGTGAAAACTTTGAGCTTTTTCTTTATTGTATAGATATGCTATTATTTTCCTTTATTTACTTCTGCAACATATTTTTCAAGCGCCCCTGTCATTGATGGTGTGCCTGGAGCCGGAGCCATAATGTCTATACGTAAACCATGATCTAGTGCTTCTTTTTTAGTTGTTTCTCCAAAAACAGCAATTCTTGTATCGTTTTGTTTAAAATCTGGAAAATTCTTAAACAAAGATTTAATTCCTGTCGGACTAAAAAACGCTAAAATATCATAATAAACATCTTTTAAATCAGATAAATCACTCATTACGGTTCTGTAAAAAATACCTTGTTTCCAATCTACTTTTAGGCCGTCTAATGTTTGAGGAACATCTACATTTAATTGGTCCGTATTAGGTAATAAGAATTTTTCGTCTTTATATTTTTTAATTAAAGGGGTTAAATCTGCAAATTCTTTTGGTCCCACATAAATTTTACGTTTTCTATACACCACATATTTTTGAAGATAAAAAGCAATAGCTTCAGATTGACAAAAATATTTTAAGTCTTCAGGCACTTTATAGCGCATCTCTTCAGCTACTCTAAAAAAATGGTCTACCGAATTTTTACTTGTAAAAATAATAGCAGTAAAATTATTTAAATCTATTTTTTGTGCCCTAACCTCTTTTGCCGAAACGCCTTCCACGTGAATAAAAGGTCTAAAGTCAACTTTAACCTTCAATTTGTTTTGTAGTTCGTAATAAGGGGAATTTTCCACCTTTGGCTCTGGTTGTGAAACCAAAATAGTTTTCACTTTTAATTTTGACATATCTAACAAATACTATTTTTTTGTTATCCAATAATACATGAAATAATATGGTGCTATTTCAAGGGTGCAAAGATACAAAATAAAATAAAATAATTTGCCTAAGATTAATTTTTGATAGGTCTTAATTAAAAAATAATACGTGATCAGGTTATATATGACAAAAACAACCAAAATAATATAAAATGCAACTTGTAAAGGCGTGTGATTATAGTATAAAATAATATTAACAGGCAATAAGAGTAATCCAAAAAAAGCTCTGTAATTTACTTTTACCAAATTAAATTGATCTACAAATCCTTCTGCATTTAAGGTGTTGCCAATGATTTTTTCAATTAAGAATTTAGATAAAATAAAAACAAACAAAAAGGTAATAATTTGAATGAATGTAATGTAATTTGAAAGTTCTGAATACCCAAAATAGCTTAAAAGTAATAAGATGAAGAATGAAAATGAAATAAGTTGAATAACAAACATAGAAACTGTAAACCAGTTTAATAAATTACTAGTGTCTTTATAAATCTTATGATATTTATCGGAAACACCAATTTTTATAAATTCATTAAAACGAACTTCAAACACCGTTTTGTTTGCGGCAATAATTACCAAAGCTAGTATAAACAACACAGTTGCCCAATCTTTGCTAATTAAAATTCGTTCGCTTAGTAGTACTACATTCATAATGCAAATGTAGCAAAAAATAGTAGTACCAATAATTATAAAATTATTAAGATATTTAAAATAAAAATACCTTAATTTTGTACCACAAATAAAACGATATGTCCGCAGGAATTGTTATTATCCCCACCTATAATGAAATTGAAAACATTGATCGCATTATTCATGCTGTTTTTCAGTTGCCTTCTTCCTTTCATTTGCTCATTGTGGATGATAATTCACCTGATGGCACCCCCTTAAAAGTAAAAGAATTACAGGCTCACTATCCTGATAGACTTTTTTTAGAGGTGAGACAAAAAAAAGCGGGTTTAGGTACGGCTTATGTACATGGTTTTAAATGGGCTTTAGTCAAAGACTATCCTTATATTTATGAAATGGATGCCGATTTTTCGCATAATCCAACCGATTTAGAAAAATTATACACTGCTTGTCAAAATGGAGCAGATTTAGCCATAGGTTCAAGGTACTCACAAGGTGTAAATGTAGTCAATTGGCCGCTAAGTAGAGTATTACTTTCTTATTTTGCTTCGGTATATGTGCGTTTGATAACAGGTATGAAAATTCATGATGCTACAGCTGGTTTTGTTTGTTACAAAAGACAAGTACTTGAAGCTATTGATTTAAATAAAATAAAGTTTGTAGGTTATGCATTTCAAATCGAAATGAAATACCGGGTTTTTGTC
>NZ_CALFIG010000187.1 GCF_937876455.1 uncultured Flavobacterium sp. | reverse complement strand
CAATAATTCATCATATAAATTATTCGCGGCAAATGCTGACATGCTTACCATAATTAAACGGCTGACTTTATCGCCCCACGAATAGTATGTCATAAGCAAAGCCATTAAAAAGCAATATAAGGCCATTCTATGCGTAAAATAGAAACTGTCCGGTTCTTGGTATGCTTTTATCGCTATCGCAATGCAAATCAATTTTACCGAAATCAGAATTACTCTTTTTATCATTGACGAATTCATTACCGTGGTCTACGTTTATCAGGTCGTGCACCCCAAAACTCATTACCCCCGTTTAGTGTTAAAATTGTTTCATTTGCCTGCCCTTCTGAATCAAATAACATGGCTTGTGATTCGTCATTTGACACATTGCCTTGATTTCCTTGCTCTGTTGGAGTTATGGAAATCAATACCATTTCATCGTTACTTCTTAGAAAAATTATGTGTTTACTCATTATGTTGCAAATTTTGTGTTTTGTGTAAATATTTTTTGTTCGATAATTGAATCCGGAGCCTTGCCTTCATAAATAAGTATTTCCGCTATTGTGCCGTATGCCTGCCAATTGGTTAAAAACTCGGTTCCTATGTTTGTCCATGTGAAGGTAGTTGCATTGGTTCCGTTGTTTTGTTGGCCTAATCCGTTGACAGTCCAGAACTGTTTGCCTAGTCGAGCGATACAAAACGTGTTCCATGCGTTGCTTTGATTTTTTAACTTGATACCTGCAACGCTGCCTGTTTGACAATGGATTGTAATGTATTCACCTCCTAATGAAGCATTTCCCGAATATCCGGAACCCGTTACCGGACAATAATTAACACCGTGCATGATATGGCTACCGTTTGCGCTGTCCTGATTTTTAAACGTAAATATTGCCGTAAAATCACCTGTTATTGGTGTCGGTAATGGGTAGTTATCATTTACACCATCCAATTGGCACGCATTTAAACCATTGATAACCGTGGTTAACACAGTTGCGCTACTTGCGTCACTTGCGGCAACTAAATCACCGTATGTGCTACCGGTGGCTAAATTCTCAACAACTCGCGCCGGGTCACCAACTGCCGCATTTTGTGTTTTCGCAGTGTTTTTAAACAATGAAGACAAAGTTGAAAAGTCATAACGGCCTATTAAATTATAAGTAGGTTTCGCGGGTCGGATTAATGGGTAGTAAACATTTAATACCGATTTCCATTTAGCGAATGCCGTGGCATTACCTCCTATTATCCATCCAACCGTCGCACATGTATATTGATCTTGAGATGCTAAAGTTTTACGCGCTAGCACCCCAATGTCTTGATTTACTTTTGCAGTTCCGCTACCTTGCGCAAATGTTTGTACATCATCACCTATGTGAATTGAAACATTTGTACCGTCGTAAGCGATTCCATAAGCGTTTGCAGTCTTTACATTACTTGTTGTTGTTCGTGTTGTTGACGATGCCAACATTCCTGACCATATCGCAGTTGAAGCCGAATTACTTATAAAGAATTGACGCGAACCGCCTGCGTCCACACCTCCGAATATCACACCGCCCAAAATTCCCGGTGTAGCAAAGGCATCATCCGTATATACCCCAAATGAAAGCGATGTAGTTGTGGCCTTGGTATCTGTTGAACTATTGTAACCGGATTTAATCCATGCGTTTGTTCCGTTTCCCGGGAATCCAACATTTGCTATTCGAGTGCCATTGTACATGGCTAAAGACTTTGCGCCTGTTGGATTAATCCAATTGATAGTACTAAACGAATCAGAGCCGTCATGTTGAAGGCAAACTACATACCCTGCATCGGTCCACGCCCCTGAACTTTTAGCAGCTAATAACGCCAATGTGTGTTGACGTTGTACTGCAGTACTTGGGTTTGTTCCTGACAATAATAGATTTTCAGCCAATATAGCTTGGTATTCAGTTGCAATACAGAAAATAGAGTTTGATTCTGTTTCTAAATCACCGACCGAATTAGTTGCGGTTTCAACTACTGATATGTCAAGTCCTTGGTCGGCTGTTTGTAATGTGTACGTTGTAGACGTAGCTCCAACTATAACCGTTTCGCCTCGGTACCATTGGTAACTTAATGTAATTGGTTCGGTGCCTGTGTATGTGCCGGCAGTAACCGTTAATACTTGCGTAGGGTAGTTATTACCTGCGATTGACGGCGCTACTGTGTTGGAAGGTTTAGTCACCGCGGTGACTCCGGTTGTAGTTCGTACCGCCGAGCCGTAAATGTTCGTCGCGGTTTCGACGCAGGTAATTACCCCCGCAAGATCGCCGGCAGTAAGTTTGTAGGTTGTTCCGGTTTGGCCGTCGATTACTACACCATTGAGTTTCCACTGATATGTTTTCGTTATAGGCGTTGTGCCGGTGTAAACTCCTGCAACACATGAAAGCGTGACACCGATTTCAGGAACGCCACCAGGCACAGAAATAGAAGGGTCTTGCGTTGGCACAGGTGCCATTCCGATAGTTTGTCCGTCGGTTAACGTTTCATCGTTTCCGAATCCGTTTGTTATCGTGACCTTACAAGTCAATTCTTTATTGAAATCACCGGACACCGGAGTGTAGGTGTTTGTGTCGTCGCCCACATCGACGCCATCAACTTGCCATTGGTACGTGACGGCGATAGGCGCGGTACCCGAGTAAATACCATCGGAACACGTGACCGGCTGCCCCACTTTGAACAAATCACTCGTCGAACTGAGCGCCGGATTTGTGAGGAATTCGGGCGCGGTGCCAACGGGTTTCGGATAAAGGTCTGTGTTGATTTGTAGAATCCAATTATCTTCGGTCGGACCTTGTTCAATATAAACCCCCGCACTCGTGTCGTACAAACTGCCCGTGAAATCAGTAAACGTCGTTTTGAATTCGAAGACTGCAAGATATGTATTGTCGTGACTGTGGTCAAGTGTTGGAGCCCCGACAACTAATGGGCTGCAGTTGGTAGGCTTAAATCCATTCATCACCTGCGATACTTTGTCGCGTAAGGCGAAAACGTCGAGATTTTGGTCAAGCGTTCCCTCTGTGTTGTAGTTGTTTTGTTCGAGTATTACACGGAAAGTAAGTGCGTAGGAGTTCACGCCTTGACCAATTGGACCTTGCTCGCCATCGAATACCGTCTCAACGAAACATGCAGGAACTTGATATGTGTAGCCGGTTCCTGCTTTTTTGCGTTCTATTTGATCGTTCCAAATACGGACGAACATCGAACCCGTCAACCCATCCAACGTGGTTGTTTGGATTGTTTCAAG
>NZ_CALFIG010000186.1 GCF_937876455.1 uncultured Flavobacterium sp. | reverse complement strand
ATCACGAATTACTTTAACATAGGCTTCTCTAAATGCTTGCTGATGTGTACCACCTTGCGTTGTATATTGACCATTCACAAAAGAAAAAATGTCTTCTCCATAATCGTTGTTATGAGAAATGGCCACTTCAATATCATCCCCTTTTAAATGTATAATTGGGTACCTTAACTCATCTGGATTGGTTTTGCGTTCAAGTAAATCCAACAAACCATTTTTGCTAATAAACTTTTTACCATTGAAATGAATTGTTAAGCCCGCATTTAAATAACAATAGTTCCACAATTGGCTTTCAATGTATTCGTAAATAAAATGGTAATTTTTAAATACGCTAGCATCAGGTGTAAAAACAACCAATGTACCATTTGCTTCTGTAGTTTTAGTTTCTTTGGTTTCTTCAATTAACTGCCCTTTTTTGAAACTAGCCGTTTTTTGTTTCCCTTCTCTGTAAGCAGTCACTAAAAAATCTTCACTTAATGCATTGACCGCTTTGGTACCTACTCCATTTAAACCAATTGATTTCTTGAATGCTTTAGAATCATATTTACCCCCCGTATTCATTTTAGATACCACATCCACTACTTTTCCTAATGGAATGCCTCGACCATAATCACGAACGGTAACCAATCTGTCTTTTATGGTCACTTCAATGGTTTTTCCTGCGCCCATGGCAAACTCATCAATACAGTTGTCTAACACCTCTTTTAAAAGGATGTAAATACCATCATCTGGGGTGGACCCATCACCTAATTTACCAATGTACATTCCCGGACGAATACGGATATGCTCTTGCCAATCGAGTGATCGAATATTGTCTTCAGTATACTGACTTTGATTTAATTCTTCTTGCATAGATACAATTATGGAAATTAACTACATGCTCTTTGGTTAATGCTTACATGACACACCTCGAGACTGCTAATATAAAGTATTTCAAAAGAAAATAAAAGCGTTAAAAAAAGAAGTTATTGACAAAGTTATGTATAAAAAAACCGTTACTTAACTGTAACGGTGTTTCTATTTTTTTTACTCTTTTTTCTATTTTATTTGACTATACATTAAATCTAAAATGCATCACATCGCCATCTTTTACAATATACTCTTTACCTTCAACACGAAGTTTTCCTGCTTCTTTTACTTTAGCTTCTGAACCATAATTTGAAAAATCTTCAAAGGCAATTACTTCAGCGCGTATGAATCCTTTTTCAAAATCAGTATGAATTACTCCAGCTGCTTTTGGTGCTGTATCTCCTACATTAATGGTCCAAGCTCGAACTTCTTTAACACCTGCTGTAAAATAGGTTTGTAAGTTTAATAATTTATAGGCTGCACGAATTAACACTGCGGACCCTGGTTCCGTTAAACCTAAATCTTGTAAAAATAGTTGACGTTCTTCATAACTCTCTAACTCATTAATATCTGCTTCTGCTCCAACAGAAAGTACAATTACTTCAGCTTGCTCGTCTTTTACTAATTCACGTACTTGATCTACATATTTATTTCCGTTTACTGCCGAAGCTTCATCTACATTACATACATACAAAACAGGTTTTGCTGTAATTAATTGAAAACTTTCAAACAATTCTTCTTCTTCATTAGATTGCGGAACAACAGTACGTGCTGACTTTGCTTGCATTAATGCTTCTCTTATTCTGTCTAAAAGTGCTTTTTCAATTTGAGCTTCTTTATTACCTGTTTTTGCTGCACGATTTGCTTTTTCCAAACGTTTGTCTACCGTTTCTAAATCTTTTAACTGCAGCTCAATATCTATAGTTTCCTTATCTCTAATTGGGTTAACATTTCCATCTACGTGTACAATATTATCATTGTCAAAACAACGCAATACGTGAATAATAGCGTTACATTCTCTAATATTACCTAAGAACTGATTTCCTAATCCTTCACCTTTACTAGCCCCTTTAACTAATCCTGCAATGTCAACAATATCAACCGTTGCCATTTGTACGCGCTCCGGTTTTACTAATTCCTCTAAACGAGAAATACGTGGGTCTGGCACATTAACTACACCTATATTTGGTTCAATTGTACAAAATGGAAAATTAGCACTTTGTGCTTTTGCGTTAGATAAACAATTAAATAAAGTTGATTTTCCTACGTTAGGTAACCCTACAATTCCTGCTTTCATTGTGACTGTTTTTTAAAGGTGCAAATATACTTCTATTAATTGAAAAAAATAATAAAATGAAAAAAGTCAAAAAAAAATCCCGATAACTTCGGGATTTATGCTTATTCGTTATGTAAAAATGCTTGTCGATTAAGTAAGGTTTCTTCACTTTCAACATGCTCATCGTCTGGTACACAACAATCAACTGGACATACAGCAGCACATTGCGGTTCTTCATGAAATCCTTTGCATTCTGTACATTTACTTGGAACAATATAATATACATCATCTGATAAAGGTGTTTGTGCAGCATCTGCATCAACTTCAATTCCATCAGGTAAAATAATTTTACCACTTAATTTGGTACCATCTTTATAACGCCAATCGTCAGCTCCTTCATAAATTGCAGTGTTTGGACACTCCGGCTCACAAGCGCCACAATTTATACATTCATCTGTTATTTTAATTGCCATATCTTTAAAGTTATACGTTAGACGAAGTTAGAAGTTTTATAAAAATCTACTTATTAGTCTAACTAAATGATTATTTTTGTGCAAAATTACAACGTAAACAACATATATACAAGTTACAAATGTTACAAAATGAAATTAAATCCTGTTTTATTCAATTAGGAAAATTTTTAGCCCAATTTTCTGAAACCAAAAACGAAAGAAATAATCTTGTCTTGCACAACGATTTATTTTTTGATAAAATGGTTGATTTGATTCATTTATCACAATCACATAACAATTGGTTTACACCAGAAAATGTTTATTTTTCCATAGCTTCTTGGGCAGAGGCGCTAACGGAAGAAAACCTAAACAAATGGCTTTCTACTTACACAAATCAATTACCCCATACACCAAAAAATATTGGACTAATTCTGGCAGGAAATATTCCTTTAGTAGGGTTTCATGATTTAATTTGTGTCCTAATTTCGGGAAATAATGTTTTAGTTAAAACATCGAGTAAAGACGATTATTTAATTAAATTTTTGGCTAACTATTTACTTGCTTTAGATAACCGATTTAATGAAAAAATAACATTTGTTGAAGGTAAATTAGAAGGATTTGATGCCGTAATTGCAACCGGAAGCAATAATACGGCTCGTTATTTTGACTATTATTTTGGTAACAAACCGAATATAATTCGAAAAAACAGAAATTCAGTTGCTGTGTTAACAGGTAATGAAACACCACAAGAATTAGAAGCTTTAGGAGAAGATATTTTCCGTTATTTTGGGTTAGGCTGTAGAAATGTTTCTAAATTATTTGTACCAATAGGCTATAATTTTGATCATTTTTTTACTGGTATTTTTACCCATAAGGATATCATTACGTATGAAAAATATGCAAACAACTATGACTACAACAAAGCAGTATATTTAATGAGTTTGTATAAAATTTTAGATAATGGCTTTTTAACTATCAAAGAAGATACTAGTTATGCCTCTCCTATTTCTTCTGTTTTTTATGAATACTATTCTTCTACAGATGAAGTTATAAACCGAATTAATCAAGATAAAAACGTATTACAATGTGTGGTTTCAAATGGATGTATTCCTACTTCTATTCCATTTGGTCAAACACAGCAACCAAATCTTTGGGATTATGCAGATAATGTAGATACGCTTCAATTTTTATTTGATTTGCATTCATAAATTCATAAAAAAGACCCCAAACTAAAACGATATTGTTAAAAAACAAGGGTAATTATTGTTAAAAATTTACTCTTTTTTTACTTATTAATATCGAAATTTGCACATCAAAAACACGCAACTATATACAAGCAGAAATAGCATATGAAATCGCCATTAACAACACGTTTGCATAAGCAAACGCCAATATAAAAAAGCGACACCATATGTTACCGCTAACAAATAGAATTTAAACATATGAAAAAACACAATTATAGTGCAGGACCTTGCATTTTACCTCAAGAAGTATTTGAAAAATCGGCGCAAGCTGTTTTAGATTTTAACAACTCTGGTTTATCCATTCTTGAAATTTCGCACAGAAGTAAAGATTTTGTTGCTGTAATGGAAGAAGCACGAGCGTTAGTACTTGAACTTTTAGGTTTGGAAGAAAAAGGATACCAAGCGCTGTTTTTACATGGGGGAGCAAGTTTAGAATTTTTAATGGTACCTTACAATTTAATGCGTGAAGATGGAAAAGCAGCGTATTTAGATACTGGAACTTGGGCAAATAGTGCAATTAAAGAGGCAAAACATTTTGGAAAAACCCTAATTGTGGGTTCGTCAAAAGAAGAAAACTATAGTTATATTCCAAAAGACTATCTTATTCCTTCAGATGTAGATTATTTTCATTGTACAAGCAACAATACGATTTTTGGTACACAAATGAAGACATTTCCACAAACAAATGTTCCGTTAGTTTGTGATATGAGTTCAGATATTTTTTCACGCAAGTTAGATTTTTCTCAATTTGACTTAATTTATGCAGGCGCACAAAAAAACATGGGTCCAGCAGGTGTGACTTTAGTAGTTGTAAAAGAAGAAATACTTGGTAAAACGGGTAGAACCATTCCAAATATGCTAAATTACCAACAACACATTGCGAAAGAAAGCATGTATAATACCCCTCCTGTTTTTCCTACCTATGTATCTTTACTCACCCTTCAATGGTTGAAAAAATTAGGCGGAATAGAAGCAATTGAAAAAATTAACGAGGCAAAAGCCAATTTATTATACACTGAAATAGATCGCAATCCATTATTCAAAGGAGCAGCAGCAAAAGAAGACAGAAGCTTTATGAATGCTACTTTTTTATTAGAAAACCCAGCCCATCAAGAAACATTTGATACATTATGGAAAGCTGCTGGAATTTCTGGTTTAAACGGACATCGTTCGGTTGGTGGGTATCGTGCTTCCATGTACAATGCGCTTCCGTTAGAAAGTGTTCAGGTTTTAGTAGATGTAATGCAAGATTTAGAGAATAAAATTTAGTAATTAGTTTAAAAAATAAATAATGAAAGTTTTAGCAAACGACGGAATTTCAAAGAGCGGAATAGCTGCTTTAGAAAAAGGTGGATTTGAAGTAATCACTACCAAAGTAGCACAAGAACAAGTTGCCAATTTTATTAATGCGCAAGATGTAAAAGTGCTTTTAGTAAGAAGTGCCACTAAAGTTAGAAAAGACATCATTGATGCTTGTCCGGGATTAAAAATAATAGGCCGTGGTGGTGTAGGAATGGATAATATTGATGTAGACTATGCTAAAAACAAAGGATTACATGTAATTAACACACCTGCGTCTTCTTCTGAAAGTGTAGCCGAATTGGTTTTTGCCCATTTATTCACTGGAGTTCGTTTTTTACAAGATGCCAATAGAAACATGCCACTAGAGGGTGATACTAACTTTGACGGACTTAAAAAAGCATATGCAAACGGAACCGAATTAAGAGGTAAAACTATCGGAATAATTGGTTTTGGGCGTATTGGTCAAGCCGTAGCTAAGATGGCCTTAGGATTAGGTATGAAAGTACTAGCGTGTGATAAATTCATTAAAGAAGCAACAATTCAAGTCGATTTTTTTGATGGACAAAACCTATCTTTTAACATTCCCACTATTGACATAGCACTTTTACTTAAAGAAGCTGATTTTATTACCTTACATGTTCCCGCTCAAAAAGAGTACACCATAGGAAATAAAGAGCTGGATTTAATGAAACAAGGCGTAGGATTAATTAATTGTGCCCGTGGAGGAGTTGTTGATGAAGTAGCTTTAATAGACGCTTTAGAAAATAA
>NZ_CALFIG010000185.1 GCF_937876455.1 uncultured Flavobacterium sp. | reverse complement strand
GATGTGGACCCTATGTTGCCAGTTGTAAAGACAAAGCTTTTTTTGCCGACTCCACTTAGGATTAGTTTGTTGTCTAAGTACCAAGAGATAGATGCCGTATCAACAAAATCAGAATAACTTGATAGTGTTACGGTTGTTGAGGTGTGGCTACCTGGAGTTTTTGGGTAAATTTCTATTGAAAGATCTTCAAGCCCAGCATTGCTTACTTGAGCAAGAGAAAAATTTGGAATAATAAATATTTAAATTATAAAATGAATTTATTACTAGAAAGCGAACGTCTAATTTATCGTCCATTTGAATTATCAGATGCAAATTCTTTATTTGAAATGGATTGCAATCCTAATGTTCATAAGTATTTATGGCAAAAACCCACACTTCAAATTGAAGAATCAATTCAAATTATTGAATATTTACAGAAGCAATATGCAGAGAACTCAATTGGACGCTATGCCACAATACTTAAAGAAACGGGTGAGTTTATTGGTTGGACAGGAATAAAATTTATTAATGATCACGTTGAAAACGGACATACTAATTTTTACGATTACGGCTATCGACTAAATGAAAAATTTTGGAATAGAGGTTATGCTTCAGAAGCAACTTTGTTTTGGCTAAATTATGGTTTTAATCAAATGGAGATTAAAAAAATGAATGCCTATACACATGCTGAAAATGGTGCATCAAATCATATTTTAAAAAAATCAGGATTTCAATTAATTGAAGAGTACGAAAATAATGAGGGTGTTACTTGGAAATGGTGGCAATTAGAAAGTAAAAAATATAAAAATAAATCACATAACCCTTAAACCCATTACCCAAAACCTTATACCTAAAATATGAAAACAGTAAAAATAGCTGGTGTTCCAGAACATTTTAATTTACCTTGGCACCTTTGTATTGAAAATGGTGAATTTGAAGAAGTTGGTATAGATTTACAATGGATTGATGTACCAGAAGGTACTGGAAAAATGTGTGAGATGTTAAAAGAAGGTGAAATAGATATTGCTGTTGTATTAACTGAAGGGTGTATAAAAGCTATTGCAAATGACAATTCTTCAAAAATAGTCCAATTATTTGTGGAAAGCCCTCTTATTTGGGGAATTCATGTCGCAGCTCAATCTGAATTTAAAACAATTGATGACTTACAAAATAAAAAAGTTGCCATATCAAGACATGGCTCTGGTTCCCATCTAATGAGTATTGTACACGCAAAAACACAACAATGGAATCCAAATGATTTACAATTTGAAATCGTAAATACGCTTGAAGGAGCTGTCCATGCTTTAGCGACAGGTCAAGCAGATTATTTCATGTGGGAACGCTTTATGACTCAGCCAATAGTGGATCAAGGAATATTTAGAAAAATTACTGATCTTCCTTCTCCATGGCCTTGTTTTGTAATTGCTGTTAGAAATGAATTTATAGAAAAAAATAGTGCTGTTATAAAACAAGTACTTGAAATACTGAATGCAACTACTCAAGAATTTAAATCAATTCCCAGTATTGACAGAACATTAGCGGCCAAATTCAATCAAAAAATAGAAAACATACACGAATGGTTACAAGCAACAAGTTGGTCTCAAAAACAAGTAAGTAAAAACCAATTTGAAAGCATTCAAAATGAATTATTAGCATTAAACCTACTTGCTACTCCATTACAATATGAGGCTGTATGTATTACCAATCTATAGGTTTTCTTTTTGTTTTTACTAAATACGAATTCGATTTACTAAAATGTTTATTACCAAACCACAATCCTCTGTTTGCACTTAATGGCGAAGGATGACCACTTTCTAACACAAGGTGTTTTTCTTTATTTATATAAGCGCCTTTCCTTTTGGCAAAACCTCCCCAAAGCAAAAAGATAACTCCTTTTTTTTCATCATTTATTTTCTTGATGATTGCATCTGTAAATTCTTCCCAGCCTTTGTTTTGATGACTACCTGCTTCTCCTTCCCTAACCGTCAATGTTGTATTTAGCATTAATATGCCTTGTTTTGCCCAACGTTCTAAATTTCCTGAAATAGCTATTGGAATAGTTAAATCAGCTTCTAATTCTTTAAATATATTGACTAATGATGGAGGAAATGAAATGCCATCATTAACAGAAAAACACAATCCATTTGCTTGACCTAAACCATGATAAGGATCTTGTCCTAAAATGACAATCTTTATATCCTCAAAATTACAATTATTTAAGGCGGAAAAAATCAATTCTTTAGGCGGATAACATCTGTTATGAGTATATTCCACCAGTATGAATGTCATTAATTTTTCAAAATAAGGTTTTTCAAATTCTGCTTGTAAAAGTTGCTTCCAAGACGCATTTAATGGGACTTCCATGAAATATATTTTTTACAAAGATAATTACTTTGTAAATTTGTTAGCTTTTAAAATAAAAAATGATTGCTATAACCGAAAAAACATTAAAAGATTTAGAATTTCAAACCATTCTAGTAACTATTGCTGAAAAATGCAATACGGAATTAGGATATGAAAAGGCAATGGCAATTGAACCCATCAAACAAAAAGAAACACTTTTTTCCGAATTAGCCTATACTAATGAATATTTAGCGTCTTTTTCAAACAATAATGCACTTCCAAACCACGGATTTGAAACACTTACTACGGATATTAAATTACTGGCAATTGAAGATAGTTTTTTAGAATTACAAAGTATTCGAAAAATCAGCCATTTAAGCTTAACCACTAATCAATATTTACTTTTCCTTAAAAAATTTAAAGACTATTACCCAAATTTATTTGAAAAATCTAGTCAAATCGAATTTACAACTGCTATTTCTAGAGCAATTGACGAAGTAATAGATAAATATGGTGAAATAAAAAACGATGCATCACCTGATTTAGTGAATATTAGAAGATCAATCCAATTAGTTCGAGGAAAAATCAATCAAAGTTTTGGCATGGCTTTGTCTCACTATAACGCGTTAGGTTATTTAGACGAAATTAGAGAAACAATAGTAGATAACAAAAGAGTTTTAGCTGTTTCAGCTATGTATCGTAAAAAAGTAAAAGGCACTATTTTAGGTAATTCCAAAACAGGAAGTATTGCTTATATTGAACCTGAAGCAACCTTAAAATATTCTAGAGAATTAAATAATTTAGAATATGAAGAGCGTGAGGAAATTATTAAAATTTTACGACGACTAAGTGCGCAATTAAGACCCTACACTCCTTTACTTAGTCAATATCAAGATTTTCTAACCGATATAGATGTAATAGCTGCTAAGGCAAAATATGCGAAAAACATTCAGGGTGTTTTACCTAAAATCAATACCGAAAAACGGTTGTTTTTTAGAGAAGCCTATCATCCCATTCTATATAGTACAAATAAAGCGGAAGGAAGAGCCACTTTTCCACAAACCATTGAATTAACCAATACTAATAGAATAATAGTTATTTCTGGACCAAATGCGGGAGGAAAAACCATTTCATTAAAAACTATCGGTTTGTTACAACTAATGCTACAATGCGGAATGTTAATTCCAGTACATGAAAGAAGTGAAACATTTTTGTTTGATCGAATTTTAACAGATATTGGAGACAATCAATCGATAGAAAACCATTTGAGTACATATAGTTACCGGCTAAAAAACATGAATTATTTCTTAAAGAAGTGTAATTCAAAAACGTTATTTCTTATTGATGAATTTGGAACAGGCTCAGATCCAGAATTAGGTGGTGCCTTAGCGGAAACTTTTTTAGAAGAGTTTTATCATAGAGAGGCATTCGGAATTATTACCACGCATTATACGAATTTAAAAATATTAGCAAACGAACTTCCTTTCGCAAGCAATGCAAATATGTTGTTTGATGAAAAATCTCTGGAACCAATGTTTAAACTGCATCTGGGACAACCTGGAAGTTCATTTACATTTGAGGTAGCTCAAAAAAACGGCATCCCTTACGGACTAATTAACAGAGCTAAAAAGAAAATTGAGAATACTAAAGTGCGTTTTGATAAAACCATTGCTACGTTACAAAAAGAACGTTCTAAAATGGAAAAAACAGCATTGACACTCAAAGAAGAAGAATCAAAAGCAAGAGAAGAGGGTCAAAAAATGGAAAAAATTAATGCCAAAATTCAAGAAAAATTAGAGCGTTATCAAGAATTATATGATGCGAATCAACGCTTAATTTATATTGGTCAAAAAATAGATGATATTTCAGAAAAATATTTTAACAATAAAGACAAAAAAACGTTAATTGGTGATTTTTTAAAAATGGTTGAAATTGAAAATTCAAAACGAAAAAAAATATCAGCCAAAGAAAAAAAGCAAAAGGAAGTTATTGAAAAAGAAATGGTTAAGGAAGTTACCGTTAAAGTTGAAGCCATACGAAAAGATAAAAAAGTTCAAAAACTGAAAGCTTTAAAAGAAGAAGAAAATAAACCAAAGGTAACTTTGAAAATTGGTGACAGAGTGCGCATGAAAGACGGAAAATCTATTGGAACCATTGATAAAATTGAAAAAAACAAAGCAACTGTAAATTATGGTATTTTTACCTCAAAAGTAGCTTTAGAAGAATTAGAGTGGGTTCAGGCTTTGTAATAAACTTGATAATTATCATGTTTTCAGCTAATTAATTTGTTTATTTTTGACTGATTATTAAAAATAAATATTATGCTAAATTTAATTTTGCCTCTTTATTCTTGGAACAATGGTGCTATTATAATGATTGGCGTTTTTTCGTTAGTGATAATTGCGCTTCTTGCGGCTGTTTTTTTTATGATGAATAATAACGAAAAAAAAGACTAAGATACTTTCTTAGTCTTTTTTATTTTTTCTTCTTGCTCTTTCCGAAATAATTAAAGATAATTCCCTTCCCGTTTGTCCTGCAACCGAAGTATTCTCTTGTGCTCTTCTAATTAAGTAAGGCATCACATCTCTTACAGGACCAAAAGGTAAATATTTAGCGATATTATAACCATATGCTGCTAAATTGTAACTTATATTATCACTCATACCATATAATTGACCAAACCAAATTCGAGAATCGTTTTTAGATAATCCTTTTTTAGTCATTAATTCCATAACAAGGTATGAACTTTCTTCATTGTGGGTTCCTACAAATATTGCCATAGTTGCTATATGTTCCATCATATAAGCAACAGCTGCGTTAAAATTATCATCTGTGGCTTGTTTAGAAGCGCAAATTGGATTTGCATAGCCTTTTGCTAAAGCATGTTGTGCTTCTTTTTCCATATAAGCACCACGAACTAGTTTCATACCTATATGAAATTGATTAGCAATAGCTCTTTCATGCAACGCTTTTAAATAATCTAATCGATCCCAACGATACATTTGTAAAGTATTGAAAATAAGAGCTTTTTCTTTATTAAATTGCATCATCATTTCCTCAACCAATTCATCGGCAGCATCTTGCATCCATGACTCCTCAGCATCAATTAGTAATTTCACATCTTTATCAAATGCATATTGACAAACCTTTTGAAATCGTGCACGCACTCTACCCCACTCTTCTTGTTCAACAGCTGTCAATGACGTTTTTGTACCCACTTTTTCATACAAATCAATTCTTCCAAAGCCAGTAGGTTTAAATACTGCAAACGGAATAGTCTTACTTTCATTCGCAAAATCTATAGTTCTGATTGTCATTACTAATGCAGCATCAAACTGCGTTTCTTCTTCCTTTCCTTCAACCGAATAATCTAATACAGAAGAAACCCCTTTTTCGTACATTCTATCTACTACTTTAAGGCAATCTTGCTCGTTTATACCTCCACAAAAATGATCAAATACTGTTTTTCGAATAACCCCTTCTACAGGTAAATGAAAGCCTAGTGCAAAATTAGTCAATGCCGTTCCTACCTTTACTAAAGAAGGATTGCCAATCATTTTGAAAAGTAAATAAGCCCTATTTAATTCAGCATCAGATTTAAGCGCAAAAGCATTTTCAGTATTATTAAATATTTTTTCCATAACCATGATTTTCATTGGGTATGCAAATATACTTAATGAAGTAATGATATTTAAATATTTTTAATTTATTTTGTACATTATATCACACAACAATGGATGCAATACATGCAATAAACACAGCAATATATTTTGACTCAAATGGTTATGAATATCTTCAACAATTACTTACACCAACAAACTATTCTAAGATTTTTATTTTAGTTGATAATCATACTAATGAACAGTGTTTGCCTTTGTTTTTAAGTAATTTGGCTACTGATGTAGAAATTGAAATAATAGAAATTGAAGCGGGAGAAGAACAAAAAAACATAAAAACATGTGTAGAATTATGGGAAGTCATGATTGAATTAGGTGCTGATAGGAAAAGTATATTAATCAATCTAGGTGGTGGTGTACTCACAGATTTAGGCGGTTTTGTAGCTTCTACATTTAAAAGAGGAATCGATTTTATTCATGTGCCTACAACATTATTGGCTATGGTTGATGCCGCAATAGGTGGAAAAAATGGAATAGACTTAGGAGCGTTAAAAAATCAAGTAGGTTGTATAGTTCCTCCCAAATGTATACTTATTCATACTGAGTTTTTGCATACTTTAGACAGCAGGCAGATGCGTTCGGGATTAGCAGAAATGTTTAAACACGGACTCATTTTAGATAAAGCCTATTGGAATAAATTAAAAGATTTAAGTTCTTTATCTACAAATGATTTAACTCATCTTATTCAACAATCTATTCAATTAAAAATCGATGTGGTTGCTGAAGATATGTATGAAAAAGGATTACGAAAAATATTAAATTTTGGACACACTTTAGGTCATGCCATCGAAAGTTGCTTTCTCGACCTAGACACTTCAAAACAATTATTGCATGGTGAAGCTATTGCTATTGGAATGATATTAGAAAGCTATATTTCATGGAAATTAAACTTATTAAGTAAAGAGGAATATTTAGAAATTAACTATTTTTTATCAGATGTATTTGAGCCCGTTAATTTCAGTGCAAATGATATTGAAAAAATCATTCAACTCTTGCAATACGATAAAAAAAATGAGCACGGAACCATACAATTTGTTTTATTAAATAAAATTGGAAAGGCAATTAGCAATCAAAATGTCAATAATACACTTATTTATGAAGCATTTACAGATTATTATAAATCCTAATTTTTGACAAAAAGTATTGTTTAAAAGTAATAATATTTGTTAAATTTGCACCCCATGAAAATAGTAACTAAAATCTATAGTTTTATTCACAAAAAGGTGAAATTAAGTGCTTGTAAAGAAACGAGTACTTGCCACACATCATTTCATTCTTATGATGCAGATTTATTTACGATTTCTAAAGCATACAATGAAAAATTATTAATCATCTATGCCAATATTAGAGTTTGAGAAAGGTACTTGTTTTAGTCCCCAATAATAAACTGAATTACAAACTCAAAAAAGACAGAAATGAATACAAAATATTATGATTTAATTAATCAAACATTTTATTTTCATCAAGAAGAATTTACATTAAACAAAGATGCACTTCAATTTCATGGAATTGATTTAATGAAATTAGTAGAAAGAAAGAAAAGATTAACCCGAACAGTCGTTCTTCAATCAACGTATAT
>NZ_CALFIG010000184.1 GCF_937876455.1 uncultured Flavobacterium sp. | reverse complement strand
AATATCATATTTTTTAGCTACTTGAAATGCCGATTCTTTAAATTGATGTAAAACGGCATCATCTTTTAAAATCTTAATGGCATTTTTACTCATTTCATCTATATCCCCCACATTACTTAAATAGCCCGACACGCCTTCTCTATTTACTTCAGGAATACCTCCTGAGTTACTTGAAATAACAGGAACTTTAAACGCCATTGCTTCAAGAGCAGCAAGACCAAAACTTTCTGTTTCAGAAGGTAACAAAAACAAATCTGAATATTTTAAAATTTGTTCAATATCGTTACTATTTCCAAAGAAAATTACTTTATCTGAAATACCTAATTCATCACATAATTTTTCGGCATGTATTTTTTCTGGACCTTCCCCTACCATCATTAATTTAGAAGGGATTTCTTTTTGAATTCTATAAAAAGTTTGAATTACATCTGGAATTCGCTTCACTTTTCTAAAATTTGAAATATGTGTTATAATTCGTTCATTAGAATTTGCTAAAACGGAACGTTGACAAACTTGACTTGTATCATTCTGTTTATTTTCGTCAATCTCGATAAAATTTGGAATAACATGAATGTCTTTTTTAATATCAAATAAACGATATGTATCCTCTTTTAAACTATGAGATACACTAGTAACAAAGTCTGACTGGTTTATGCTAAATGTAACCGCTGTTTTATAAAAGGGATGATTGCCTACTAAGGTAATATCTGTTCCATGTAATGTAGTAATCATAGGAATAAAGATGCCATCTTCTTCTAGCATTTTTTTTGCCATATACCCTGCATAGGCATGAGGAATAGCATAATGTACGTGTAAAACGTCAATTTGGTGTAATTTTGCCATATCAACCAGCTTACTTGATAAGGCTAGTTCATAAGGTTGGTAATGAAAAAGGGGATAATTGGGTACGTTTACTTCATGAAAATGTATGCTAGGATTAAGCAAAGAAAGACGCACAGGTTGTTTATAGGTAATGAAATGAATTTCATGTCCTTTTTTTGCCAACTCTAAACCTAATTCAGTTGCCACTACTCCACTCCCACCAAACGTAGGATAACATACAATTGCAATTTTCATTTTCTTTATTTTTTTAGTGCTTTTTCGTATTGAGCAATCCAATCAGCGACACTTACTTTTTTTACTAATTTACCAAGTAATTCAAGAGGTATTTCTTCCAATTTTTTAAAACGGACACAGCTTTTACCCATGTCTAATTTTTGCTTGGAATAAGTTGGATATTCAGCCACAAACCAATCATACAAATCTTTATCCATATACATGGACATGTGGTAAAAATTAATGCTGTTTTTTTGTGAAGCAAATGTCATAAATGGCAACGGTAATTTAGGGTTACAATGATACCCATTGGGATAAATACTATGTGGCACATAATACCCTATCATACCATAGCTCATTCCTTCTTCAAAACCTTCAGGCAAATTTTCTATTATAACCTTTCTAATATTTTCAATAAAAGGACGTCTCTCTTCTGGTACAGAAGCTATATATTCTTCAACTGTAGTTGCATTTGATGTCATATTATTCAATAATTGATTCGTATATAATTTGTTGAATTTTTTCTCTAATGCTTAATTTAGATAACTTGTTCACATCTGCATTTGGAAATGTTCTATTAGATAAAAAAACATACACAATTTCTTTTTCTGGGTCTGCCCAAGCCATAGTTCCTGTAAAACCTGTATGCCCAAAACTTGTCATGGATACACAACCGCAAGTGGGACCTTCGTTACCTAATTGTGGTTTATCAAAGCCTACGCCTCTTCTATTGCCATCTTTACAAAAGTAGCACGTATTAAAATCATTAAAGGTTTTTTCAGAAAAATAGTCCTGATCACCATAGGTTCCTTTCTGTAAATAAAGCTGCATCATTTTTGCTACATCGATAGCACTTGAAAAAAGACCTGCATGCCCACTAACCCCACCTTGCATTGCTGCCGCCATATCATGAACGTACCCTTGAAGGGTTTGGTATCTAAAATAGGTGTCAATTTCTGTTGGTGCTATTCGAGTAACTTCAAATTTTTGTAAAGGATTATACGTCATGGTTGTTGCACCTAATGAAGAATAAAAATTTTCATCTGCAAGTACATCTAATTTTTTATGTAATGCGTGTTCTAAATATTCCTTCAAAAGGATAAATGAAAAATCACTGTATTTATATTGTTTTAAAGGCAATAAGGGTGATTTCGCAATTAAATTAAGTATCGTATCATTATACGCTTTTCTTATATATAAATTCCATGCCACTTTTGTCGGAAATTCTTCAGAATAACTTGTTCTATAATATAATGAATCAGGTCTTTTTAAAGAATCTAATGTTGCTTTATAAAAAGGAATCCAAGGTTGAAATCTAGCTTGATGAGTTAACATATCTAAAACAGTTGCATCCGCTTTATTTGTATTTTCAAACCGAGGTAACATTTCACATAAACGAGTATCAAAACTTATTCTTTTTTTATCATATTGTTTCATGAATACAGGTAATGTAGCTAATACTTTTGTTAGAGAAGCCACATCATATATATCAGAATTTTTAACCTTTTGAATTGTATCATACGTATGGTAACCAAATGATTTATGATAAATTATTTGTCCTTTTCTAGCGACAAGTACCTGTAAGCCAGGCGTCGTTTTCTGAGCGATAGCATAATTAGCAAGGGTTTCAATTTGTGCTAATTTTTTTGAATCCATGCCTACATTTTCGGGTAAATTATATCCTAATCGTTTAATTTCATGGATTACAATTCCTTCGTTAACTAAGAAATTATCTTTAATAGAAACGGGTAATTTACCTTTAGCGGTTTTGGCTCCAAAAATAATTTCGGCAACTATGGTTTGCACCATATCTGTATTTTGATACGCCTGAATAACTGTTTCTGTATGGTGAAAATTTGGAAATTTTAATAAGGAATAGGGCTTAGTAAAAAAGGCTAAAATAGTTTCATTTTCCTTAGAAATTTTATCAATCCAATTGAGTTCTCTAAAAGTAAGTTCATTTTTTCGCCATGCTCCATCTGGTTTATGATAACCAATAATTACTTTAGAATAATTTGCTAAATCTAATAAGGCTGTATCTAAATCAAAGGCAGTAATTTCTGTAACTGAAGCATATTCTTTTAATTTAGTTAAAAAAGTATCATTAGCACCATCGCCTAATTTTACATAAGCGATTTTCTCTTTTTCTAATTTATGAATAGGAATAATTTTTGATTCATTTTTTAATACTGTAACTGCATTTTCAAATAATTGATAGTTCAATGCTTCATAAGAAACATCATTTAAATCTGAATATAAGTTTACTAAATCAATAGCCTTATAATTATGTAAGCCCGCTCTGTATTTATAGGTTAATATTTTCTTTACCGAATGCGCTAAACGCTCTTCTGAAAAAACATTAGCTTGATACGCTTGATTAAATTTTTCTATCGCTTTAGGTACATTTTCAGCAAACAACATGACGTCATTTCCTGCAAGAAATGCTTCTAAATCAATATCTCCTGGCTGTTTAAAATTACTAGCACCCTTCATATTTAGTGCATCTGTAAAAATAAGCCCTTCAAATTTTAGTTCATTTTTAAGAATATCTGTTACTACATGATAAGATAAAGAAGTAGGATACCCTTCGCGCGGTTCTATACTTGGCACATTTAAGTGCGCCACCATTACACTGGCCAAACCATTTTTAATGAGTTCTTTATAGGGGTACAATTCAACATCATCTAATCGGGCTTTATCAAATTTAACTACAGGTAAGGTATGGTGCGAATCGGTTTCGGTATCGCCATGACCTGGAAAATGTTTGGCGGTTGCAAAAACACCATTCTCTTGTAAACCTTTCATGTAAGCGAGTGCCCGTTTGGTAACATTTTCTTTATCTTCACCAAATGAACGATTTCCTATAATTGGATTACTAGGATTTGTATTAATATCTACTACAGGACCAAATGTAAAATGCACGCCTAACTTTTTCGCTTGTTTAGCCATTTGCATTCCCATTTTTTCTATCAGTTTCATATCTTGAACAGCTCCAAGTGTCATGTTCCACGGATATTTTATAGTAGAATCTAAACGCATGCTAAAACCCCATTCGGCATCATTACCAATAAGTAAAGGAACTTTTGATTGAGATTGAAATCTATTGGTTAATTTGGCTTGTCTTACGGGACCACCTTGAAAAAAAATTAACCCTCCAATTTTATATTGACTAATTAATTTTTCTAAGTCTTGAGCATGGATTTCATTTTTGTTTGAATAAGCAGCAACCATAAATAATTGTCCTACTTTTTCATCAAATGTTAGTGAGTTATATATGCTATCAACCCAAACAGGTTCTGGTTGTATTTTCTTGTTAGTTTGTGAAAAAACAAATTGAATTAATACTAAAAAAAATAATATATATAGGCGTTTCATTCGTGTTGTATTAGTAAATAAAAAATCATCAAAAGCAATTTACTCTTGATGATTTCAAAGTTAAGTATTTTTTTTAGAAAAATCTACTGTGCCAACTTTCGCTTGCTGGCACTTCCCAAAATTCTTCCCATTCGCCTTTTGTATTTACCAAATTATTAAACACAATCGTATGTTCGGAAACGGCTTTTTCTTTTGCCATTTTTTTAAAATCTAGTAATGATTTATGCGCTATATGTTCGCCACTTCTATACGTTACATTCATTTTATCTAATAACTCTATGGCAAATTTTTGCTCTAGCTGTTGAATAAAATGAACAGAAGCATCAATAGAACACCCTGTAGCTTGTTGAACTTCTTGATTTACAGCAAAGATTATGAATCTATTATACTTAATTACAAAAGAAGCCGCTAAAGAAGTGCCGTGTGCAGCCCAATTTTCTATAAAATCTTGACATTTAGAAGTAATACTCTCTACTTCATCATCAGTTAGTTTTCTATTAGATTGATAAATCCAAATCTTTGCGTCTTCGGGTAATTCTTCAAAAGGTATATACATTATATTTTTTTTATATCTGAAATTACTTTTACAGTTACAAATCGATTTAATTTCACATCAAATAGTTCCGCATCAAAATAAGAAACTTCTACTTTATCATTTTGCTTTAACACTTGGTCTAAAATTAAAAATGAATTTTCAAAATTATTAATCAATGCAATTAAATTTATCTTTCCAGACGGTTCTTTTACTGTTATATAATAGAATCCATCTGTTTTAGATCCTTGATAAACACCTGTAATTTTTATGTCATCATCAGGTTCTTCAACATACGCTGTATCAACTACGACTTCTTCATCAGACTCATCATTAAATGTGTTTTTTCTATAGCTTTTGCCTAATGTTAAAATGATATCTGGACAATCTTTAATCATTTTCATTCCAACTTCCATTCCAAAAGCCTCCATTTGTTTTGAATCTGAAAAATCTAATTTCTTATTCTTTGGAAATTCATTTGAAAATTTCGTATAGGATTGCATAATACATAAACCTAATTCGACTTGTAATTTATCTACATCTGATGATTTAAGATCAATATTTTTCTTATTGATACATTCACAAGTTTCTTTACTTACTTTATCCATGTAAGTTTGTCCAAACATCATGGTGGGCAATAATAGAAACAAAATTATATTTTTTAACATATTATAAATCTTGTGCGTTAGCAATTAATTCCGCGATATCAAAGACTTGTGCTTTATCTTCGTTATGTGTATGCTTTACTCCATCGGTTAGCATTGTATTACAAAATGGACAACCCGCTGCAATTATTTCTGCTTTAGTAGCTAAGGCATCTTCAGTTCGTTCTATATTGATGTCTTTATTTCCTTTTTCAGGTTCTTTAAACATTTGAGCACCACCTGCTCCACAACAAAGTCCATTTGCACGTGAACGTTTCATTTCAACTAATTCTGCGTCTAATTTTTGAATTAATTCTCTTGGTGCTTCATAGATGTTGTTTGCTCTTCCTAAGTAACAAGGATCATGGAAAGTAATTTTTTTACCTTTAAATTGTCCACCTTCAATAGTTAATTTTCCTTCATCTAACAACGATTTTAAAAATGCTGTATGATGTACAACTTCATATTTTCCACCTAATTCTGGATACTCATTTTTAAGGGTATTGAAACAATGTGGACAAGCCGTCACTATTTTTTTTACTTCATAAGCGTTCATAACTTCAATATTCATAAGCGCTTGCATTTGAAATAAAAATTCGTTTCCAGCTCTTTTTGCAGGATCACCTGTACAACTTTCTTCGGTGCCTAAAACAGCAAACGAAACTTGAGCACGATTTAAAAGTTTTACAAAAGCTTTAGTGATTTTTTTAGCTCTATCATCAAAACTACCTGAACATCCTACCCAAAACAAAACGTCTGGCTGTTTGCCTTGCGCCATCATTTCCGCCATAGTAGGTACTATTATATTTTCAGACATAGATTATTTTTTAAATATGTTAGTTTTTATCCTTGATGTTCTTCGTCATCAAAAACTTGTATGGTAACTTCTTTATCTACTAAATCAGTAAATTTACCCTTATATCTTGTTGCTTTTACTAAATGATTATCAATCCAATGGTAATTACCTCCTCTTGGTTTCCCCATTAACATACCATGATATTTAAACCCATGATTTTGCAACCATGCTTCAGTAACTGCTCTGTGTGCTTCTGTTCGTGATGTAAAAAAGAAAATAATATGTCCTTCATCATACCATTTATTAAGTGTTACTAATGCATCAGGATAAACGGCTGCTGTTACCATTCTTTCTGGCTCTTCATTTGGAATATCATCACAAATAGTTCCATCAATATCAATTAAATAATTTTTTATTCCTTCAGGCAAAATTGGACTTAACTGTTCTCCATTTATAGATAAGGCTTGCAATTTCCCATCGATTTCTTCTGCTTTCATTATATGTATTTTAGTTGTGTATTAGGATTCGTTTGCCCAATTTAATCTATCTTGTTGATTGTATTGCCAAGGTGCACCATTATTTTCAATATTAGTCATAACCGTATTTAATTCCATCGGTGCTGCACTTTGTTCCATAACTAAATAACGTCTCATATCGATTATTATTGAAAGTGGACTTATACTTACTGGACATTCCTCCACACAAGCGTTACACGATGTACATGCCCATAATTCTTCAGGAGTAATGTAATCGTTGAGTAGTGATTTTCCGTCTGGGACAAAAATGCCTTTATTTGCGTCAATATTTTTTCCAACTTCTTCTAATCTATCACGCGTATCCATCATAATTTTTCGAGGTGATAATTTTTTACCCGTATTATTAGCAGGGCATGAAGAAGTACAACGACCGCATTCTGTGCATGTATATGCATTTAATAATTGGACCCAATTTAAATCTTGTACATCACTTGCACCAAATTTAACTGGAGCTGATTCAGGATTTGCAGGTGCAGCAAATGGATCGGCAGTAGAGTCTAACATTAATTTCACTTCGTTAGTAACACTTGCTAAATTATCCAATTTACCTTTAGCATTTAAATCGGCAAAAAATGTGTTTGGAAAAGCTAAAATGATATGTAAATGTTTTGAAAAATATAAGTAATTTAAAAAGATTAAAA
>NZ_CALFIG010000183.1 GCF_937876455.1 uncultured Flavobacterium sp. | reverse complement strand
TGGTATATCTGATGAAAAACCAAGTGATGTTTATGCCAATTATTCAACGGATGAATTGTATAATTTATTAGAAGAAGCAGTTCAAAATGAAGATTATGAAAAAGCTGCAAAAATTAGAGACGAAATTGACAAAAGAGAACTAAACGATAAGCTAACTAATTAACTAAAAACGATAAAAATGAGTATAAAATTTAGACTAACCTTAATGAGCTTTTTCCAATTATTTGTTTGGGGAGCGTGGTTAACAACTTTAGCAAGTTATGGATTTGGATTTAAACAATGGTCTGGTGCTGAGTTTGGTATTGTTTTTTCAACCTTAGGTATAGGTTCAATTATTATGCCACCAATATCTGGAATTATTGCTGATAAATATTTAAATTTAGAGAAGTTATATGGAATACATCATATTTTATATGGTGCAATATTATTATTTCTGCCAACAATTGATAGTCCATCTACATTTTTTTGGGTGCTTCTAACAGCTATGTTGTTTTATATGCCAACATTATCATTGTCTAATTCATTATCTTATGCAATATTAAAAAAATTTAATTTTAATGTAATCAAAGATTATCCGCCTATTCGTGTATGGGGAACAATTGGTTTTATTGTAGCTATGTGGTTTACTAACTTATTTAGTAGTGTAAATCCTCCTGATATTTTTGAATTAGGATTGAATGAGTATTTTTTAGCTATTGGCAAGTTTTTTTCAAATATTACTGGGATGCCTATTCAATGTAATCAATTTTATTTTGCTTCTTTTTTTGCTTTAATATTGGGTTTATTTTCATTTAGATTGCCGAAAATTGAACCTATTAAAGACGAAAATAGCAATAAAACAATCACTCAAATTTTTGGATTAGATGCATTTAAATTGTTTAAAGAATCTAAAATGGCAATGTTCTTTATTTTTAGTATGTTTTTAGGAGCTGCTTTACAATTAACAAATATGTATGGTGAAACTTATATTAAAGATTTTGAAAACATTCCTAAATTCGCAGAAACATTTGCAGTAAAATCTGCTAATATAGTATTATCTATTTCTCAGATTTCTGAAACAATATTCATTTTGGCTATTCCGTTTTTCTTGAAACGCTTCGGAATCAAACAAGTAATGTTATTCAGTATGATTGCTTGGGTTTTCCGTTTTGGATTTTTTGCTTATGGAGATCCAATTGGTAGTTTATGGATGATAGTTATGTCTAATATTGTTTACGGATTGGCATTTGATTTTTTCAATATTTCAGGTTCTTTATTTGTAGAAACAGCTACCGATTCTAAAATTCGTTCTTCTGCGCAAGGCTTGTTTATGATGATGACAAACGGATTTGGAGCAATAATTGGGAGTTTAGGTAGTGGTTTTCTTATTGATAAATTTTTTACATTTAAGTTTGATACCGAAGATACTTTATTAAAATATCTCGAAACGGATTCAAATAACAACGTATTTAAGTTACTTACAAAGGATATTACAATATCTAATGGTGTTTTTGATAAAAGTGTTTACTTGAAAGACTGGCACAACATTTGGCTTACGTTTGCTATATACGCTTTAGTAATTACCATTGCTTTTGCCTTATTCTTTAAACACAAACACAACCCGGAAGCAATTGAAGAGATAAAACATTAAAAAGGGAAAAGGTTATGGGTTATGGGTAATAGGTGAGAATGTAATAAAAATAAATATGAGAAACTTTAGAGAATTGGATATTTGGAATTTATCCAGAGAACTAGTTAAAGAAATTTATTTTTTAATGAAAACAATGCCTGATGAAGAAAAGTATGGATTAACTTCTCAAATAAAAAGAAGTGTTATTTCTATTCCTTCAAATATAGCCGAAGGTTTTGCAAAAAAATCAAATAAAGATTTTTCAAGATTCTTGGAAATTAGTCTAGGTTCTTGTTATGAGTTAGAAACTCAATTAATCTTATGTTCTGATGTTGAACTAATTCCAGAAAAAATATTGAAGATAAAATTATACTTTTACAAAATATCGAAAAGAAAATTTCATCTTTCTTAAATTATTTAGCAACACAATAACCCATAACCTATAACCCAATACCCAAAAGTATGAAACAATACCACGACTTAGTAAAACATGTATTAGAAAACGGCAACCAAAAAGGTGACCGAACAGGCACAGGAACGCTGAGTGTATTTGGTTACCAAATGCGTTTTGATTTGAGCGAAGGATTTCCAATGGTAACTACCAAAAAACTACATTTAAAATCCATTATTTATGAATTGCTGTGGTTTTTAAAAGGCGATACCAATATCCAATACTTAAAAGAAAATGGCGTGAAGATATGGGACGAATGGGCGGATGAAAACGGCGATTTGGGTCCAGTATATGGGCATCAATGGCGCAACTGGAACAGTGAAGAAATTGATCAAATTACTGAATTAATTGAAACGTTAAAAACCAACCCAAACAGCCGTAGAATGTTGGTTTCTGCTTGGAACCCAAGTGTATTGCCTGATACGTCTGTTTCTTTTGCGGAAAATGTAGCCAATGGAAAAGCAGCTTTGCCGCCTTGTCATGCGTTTTTTCAGTTTTATGTAGCCGATGGCAAATTGAGTTGCCAGTTGTACCAACGCAGTGCCGATATTTTCTTAGGTGTGCCGTTTAATATTGCTTCTTACGCGTTGTTTACCATGATGATTGCCCAAGTATGTAATTTACAAGTGGGCGATTTTATCCACACGTTTGGTGATGCCCATATTTATAACAACCATATCGAACAAGTACAGTTGCAATTATCGCGTGAATGCCGACCATTGCCAACCATGAAATTAAACCCAGAAATTACAAACATTTTTGATTTTACTTTTGACGATTTCACACTAGAAGGCTATGACCCACACCCACATATTAAAGGGGCAGTGGCGGTTTAGGAAATCAAAAACGTAATCGAGTAGCGTCAATATACTAAATTTATTGATAAGTGAGATAGTTTATTGCACGTATAAACAAGTTATAAAGAATTTTAGGACGATAAACAAAGAATGAATAATTAGAAACTATCCATAAGACTTTCAAAACTTAGCGACATGACAGAAATGCAAAAAATGTTCGTTGACACCATTTCGACCATCTGCAAAGACGACTATTCGCCAGAACAAATTAAAGCTTGGACCTCTTCAATAGAAAACACGCAGCGTTGGACAGACAAGCTGACCTCACAACATTTTTTAATTGCGGAAATTGATAACAAAATAGTTGGCTTCGCTTCATTGGAAAATAATGATTATTTAGATTTTTTATATGTTCACAAAGATTTCCAAAGAAAAGGCATCGCGGATAGACTTTATTATGAAATAGAAAAAGAAGCAATTAAACGAAAAGCAACTATTTTGAATTCAGACGTAAGTAAAACGGCAAGAGGTTTTTTTGAAAAAAAAGGTTTCCAAACGATAGTATCACAAACAAATGTAATTAGAAATGTAAAAATTGTAAATTATAAAATGACTAAACAGTTATAACGAATATAATACTCATTCATTTTAAAAAATTAAAATCACTACCTTAGCACATCAAATTCAAAATTATGCTCACCATAATCGCAGCTGCATCAGAAAACAATGCTTTAGGAAAAGACAATCAACTCGTTTGGCATTTACCCGATGATTTTAAGCGTTTCAAAACCTTAACATCTGGGCATTATATTATTATGGGGCGTAAAACGTTTGAGAGTTTTCCAAGACCCTTACCTAATCGCACCCACATCATCATCACCAGACAAGCTGATTACCAAGTTCCTGAAGGATGTATTGTGGTTTCAGGCTTGCAAGAAGCAATTGAAGCTTGTCCAAAAAATGAAGAAGTTTTCATCATCGGTGGTGGTGAAATTTACAAACAATCTATAGCTATTGCAGATAAAATAGAACTTACGCGTGTACATACCACTATAGAAGCCGATACGTTTTTTCCAGAAATCGATGCAACACAATGGGAATTAGTATTTGAAGAATTTCATGCTAAAGATGAAAAACACGATTATGATTTTACTTTTTTAACGTATGTAAAAAGGTAATGGGTAATTGGTAAAAAACTAAACGCCATTTTTATTAATTGTACATTGACTGATTGCCTTATAGACACATTGGCTAATTGACTAATTGACACATTGAATTTTTATCCGTACTTTTGCCAATCAAAATTTGTAAAATGTCTAAAACGATAAAACCTTATCAAGATTCTGCGGCTAGTAAAAAAGAACAAGTAGCTCAAATGTTTGATACCATTTCAGGAAATTATGATGGGTTAAACAAAATCATCTCTTTTGGTACGGACGCAAAATGGAAGCAAAAAATCCTTAAAATGGTAGCGGTTAAACAGCCTTCAACTATTTTAGATATTGCTACTGGTACGGGAGATTTGGCGATTTTATTTGCTACTACTTCGGCTACGGAAATCATTGGTTTAGATATTTCACAAGGCATGTTAGACATTGGAAAACAAAAAATTGAAGCCCAAAAATTAGACACTAAAATTCAAATGGTTTTAGGTGATGGCGAAAATATTCCTTATGCAGACAACTATTTTGATGTAATTACCGTGGCTTATGGTGTGCGCAATTTTGAAAACTTAGAAAAAGGTTTATCCGAAATTTTACGCACCTTGAAATCGGGAGGGCAATTTATTATTTTAGAAACGTCGGTACCTACAAAATTTCCATTTAAACAAGGGTATTTTTTCTATACAAATTTTATAATGCCTACGATTGGTAAACTGTTTTCAAAAGACAAAAAAGCTTATGCTTATTTATCTACTTCGGCACAAAATTTTCCATTTGGTGAAGTGCTAAACAATATTTTAAGAAAAATTGGGTTTATAGAGGTAGAACATTTGCCTCAAACCATGGGTGTGGCTACCATTTATAAAGCATCAAAAAAATCTCTCCACGTTTTACAAATTCTTCAGGTTTAAGAAAATCCGAAGCTGGATTTTCTTCTAAAATACTATTATATGTCTCTTTCATGAATTCATCTTTGTTCTAAAGTTTTAATTTAATTTTCTTACATCATTGTTTTGTACTACAAATGACTTTAAA
>NZ_CALFIG010000182.1 GCF_937876455.1 uncultured Flavobacterium sp. | reverse complement strand
TTTTAAAACTATTCACAGATTTTGATGAAGTCATGCTGTCTTTAGTTTCATCAGCATGATAAAAAGGCTTTACTTTGATGCCGTCTGGGGATTCCCATATAAGTGTTTCGTTATAATCGGCGCCTTTTAATTCAAATTGAATTTGTTGTTTCCATTGTTTTGATGAAATAGGTTCAAATTCTGAAAAAAGTTTGTTTGTACTCATTATATATGGGTTTTGTGCAAAAAAGTCTTAAATAGCCCTGATGGTAGCGGCATCTCCCGAATGCATGAGGGAATATAGCGAACAGCAGGACAGATTGTCTTATTTGTTTTTATTTTGTGCTTCTAATATGCTATCTTTCTCTTTTTCTTCTTCAAATTCGACGATGTAAATATCTTCACTGTCTTTTTTCATGTAATATTTTTCTCGTGCATATTTTTCCACCATATTATCATTTTTTAAGTGCTGAATTTTGATGCTATCTTTTCCAATTTCAGACTGATAATAAGCTTTATTGTCTTCTAATTCATCGATTTGTTTGTTTAACAATCTATGTTCTAAGTAAGAATAGTTGTCTAGAAAAAGCATCCAAATAATGAAAATAACGAGTATCAAATAGTACTTGTTACTTAAAAACCGTAAAAAGGGGTATTTTTGGATAAGTAGTTGGAATTTTTTAAACATTACTTGTCAATTCTTTGATTAATAACCGCTCTAACCACATCTATAGCCACTGTATTGTATTTGTCATTTGGAATGATAATGTCTGCAAATGCTTTGGTGGGTTCAATAAATTGTTCGTGCATTGGTTTTAGTGTACTTTGGTATCTGTTTAATACTTCTTCCATGTCACGTCCACGCTCTGCAATATCTCTTTTTAATCTACGAATTAAACGTTCGTCTGAATCGGCATGTACAAATATTTTAATATCAAATAAGTCTCTTAATTCTGGATTAGTAAAAATTAAAATACCTTCTACAATCATTACTTTTCGGGGATGCGTAATAATAGAATCATCGGTTCTGTTATGCGTTACGAAAGAATATACGGGTTGTTCAATAACATTTCCTGCTTTTAACTCTTTCAGATGCTGTACTAATAATTCAAAATCAATAGCTCTTGGATGGTCAAAGTTAATTTTTGTACGTTCCTCATAACTTAAATTACTCGTTTCCTTGTAGTAGGAGTCTTGGGAAATAATACCTACTTCTGTTGAAGGTAATTCATTCATAATTTGGTGTACAACAGTTGTTTTGCCACTTCCAGTACCACCAGCAATTCCAATTATTAGCATATTTTACTAAATTTTATGAGTAGCAAATATAGAAATTATATCTGACAGATGCGCAGTTAACCCATGAAAATAGAAAGAAATTTGTAAAAAAGATATAGCTGTTTTTGTAGCTTTTATAGGAAGGTAAAAAAACAAAAGCCTCTGATAAAGAGGCTTTGTCGGGGTGGCAGGATTCGAACCTGCGACCTCCTGGTCCCAAACCAGGCGCGATAACCGGGCTACGCTACACCCCGTAATTTTGGATTGCAAATATATAACTTAATTTATATAAACAAAATAATTTTGTAGTTATTATTTTTTATTGAGATACTTAATAAGTTTGTATATTTACATTATAAAAGTGCTTTAAACAAGCATCATTGAATATAAGCGATTCCATTGACCACAAAAAATATTTATTTATGAAATCATTTTTTTATTTTTTAGTATTAATTTTAGTAAGCTCTTGTCAAACTAAACCAAGTGAAGACGATTTAACTCATCTAAACGGATATTGGGAAATTGAGGAAGTTGTTTTTCCTGATGGAACTAAAAAAATATATCAGGTTAACGAATGGATAGATGTATTTGAGTTTAAAGAAAATAAAGGATGGAGACAGAAAGTGCAACCTCAAGTCGATGGTAAATTTATACAAAATGAATTGAAAGAAAGTTTACAGATTATTGATAGCAACGATTGTTATTATTTAAAAACAAAAGCTACTTATACATCTTGGACAGAAAAAATTGTATCAGTGTCAAAAGATGCATTTACGCTAGAGAACGATGCTAAAATAAAGTATCACTACAAACGATTTGTGCCGTATGCAAAACGTAAGTAAATAATAGTTTACTATATGAAACGATTTAACGACGACTATACTATAGGGGATATCATGAAAGAGTTTATTAAAGAAAGTAAACTCGAACAAGGGCTAGATGTGGTTCAAGTAAAAGAACTATGGGCTAGTCTTATGGGGCCAACAATTTCAAATTATACTACACAAATAGACTTTTACAAACATACATTGTATGTAACGCTTTCTTCTGCTGTTTTAAAACAAGAATTACTGTTAGGAAAACAAAAAATCATTATTTTATTAAACAAAGAACTACAAAAAGAGTTAGTTAAAGAGCTGATATTTAGGTAAATAATAATTTATTTAAATTTAATCTAAATAAAATTTGCATGTTGTTTAGGTGCATTATATATTTGCATTTTAATTTTAAATGAGTCTAAATAAATGAAATTAACAGTTGTAGTAAGTATTAGTTTTTCATTTTTCGGGTATACCCAAACATCAAATTTAACTTCGTCAGATGTTTTACCCTATACACCTAATGATACCCTAAAAAAAGTTAAAATTATTGAACCGGTGATTATTCAGTCAACAGTTCAGGGAAAAACCATTACGATTGGTAAATCAGATATAAAACCTATTGATTTGCCACAAAGTATTCAAGTAATTGATGGTAAAATTATTGAACAACAACAAGCTATTCGTTTAAGTGATGTGATAAAAAATATTAATGGGGCTTATGTAGGTTCGGCTCGAGGAGGTGCTCAAGAATCGTTTTGGTCAAGGGGCTATGATATGTCTGCCAATAATATGTTTAAAAACGGGTTTAGAGTAAGTAGTGGTTCGATGCCAGAAGTTGCTTCCTTAGATCAAGTAGAATTTTTAAAAGGAAGTTCGGCTTTATTGTATGGAAATGTAGCACCAGGAGGAATTTTAAATTTGGTTACCAAATCGCCCTCTTTTACTAGAGGAGGGGCTATTTCTTTTCAAGCAGGTAGTTATGACTAT
This sequence comes from uncultured Flavobacterium sp., assembly GCF_937876455.1. Classification (GTDB taxonomy): domain Bacteria; phylum Bacteroidota; class Bacteroidia; order Flavobacteriales; family Flavobacteriaceae; genus Flavobacterium. The sequence continues at coordinate 3,253 of NZ_CALFIG010000182.1, read as the reverse complement.
TACAAACCAACAATTGATTTTTATGGTCCTTTGAGCAAATCGGTTGCTTATCGATTTGTTTCTTCTTATGAAAATTCAAAAAGTTTTAGAGATGTAGTTGCAAGAGAACGAATTTACATTAACCCGTCTGTGTTATTTAAATTAAATGAAAAAACAAATATTGTGCTTCAAGCGGATTATTTAAAGGATAATTGGACGCCAGATTTTGGAACAGCAGCTATTGGACAAGACATTGTTAACTTACCTAGAAATATTTATTTAGGCGCAAGATGGTCAAATGGGTTGACAAAACAAGCCACATTTACAAATCAAATTTCGCATCAAATTAATGCTAAATGGAAATTTAATGCGAATACATCCTATCAATATTACAGTAGATTTTGGGAAGGTACAGAACGCATTCAGCCATCAGCAAATGGTACACTTACAAGACCTTTAGGGAAAAACAATACGGATGAGACTATTTTAGCTCAGCAATTCAATTGGCAAGGAAAATTTCAAACTGGAAAAATTAAACACCAACTTTCAACAGGAGTTGATTTAGAATATGCCAAAGTAAACGTTGATACTTATGCCTTTAATCCAGTTACATATGATGTGGTATCCATTTATAATCCTACTTCTTATGAAAATGATCATGGAATTCCATCGAGTATTCAAACGAAGATTGTAACTACAAAAACAAAACGTTTTGGTGCCTATTTACAAGATTTGATGAGCTTAACTTCTAAGTTAAAAGTTTTAGCAGGGTTAAGATGGTCTTGGCAGGAATCTCAAGCTACTACGTATAATTATTTGGCAAACGTGTATACACCAGGAAATGATCCCAATCCTATTCAAGATCCAAAAAGACTAGACAAGGCTTTTTCTCCAAAAATTGGATTCGTTTTTCAACCCAAAGAAAACATGTCGTTATTTGCAAGTATTGCTAATTCATTTACACCAAATACAGGAGTGGATATTTATAACAACACTTTAGCGCCTTCAATAATTGATCAATATGAAATTGGGATTAAGAAAGGATTTTGGAATACTAAATTAACTACAAATATTACCTATTATTACATTGTAAATAATAATTTAGCTCAAACAGCCGAACTAAAAGCGGATAGCACAATCAATACAAACACAAATGTGAAAACACTCTCGGGGCAAACTGCAAGTAAAGGAATTGAAATAGATATTGTAGCTAAGCCTATTATTGGTTTACAACTATTAGCAGGTTATAGTTATAACGATATGCGATATACAAAAACGAGTGGTGCAACAGGAAGTTTTATTGAAGGAGATAGATTAGTGCGAACACCACAAAATACTGCAAATTTTAGTGCGTTTTACACTATAGAAAACGGAAAATGGACTGGGTTTTCTATTGGTGTATTAGCAAGTTATACAGGAAACAGATTAGGAGGCTGGAACAATACTAACGGGCAAACTATTCCAGATAGAACAATTCCTTTAAGTGATTATACTACTATCGATGTTTCTGTAGGTTATACTTGGAATCAGTTTTCTATTTTGTGTAAAATGTCTAATATTGCAAACACATTAAATTATACGGTGCATGAAAATTACAGTATTAATCCCATTGCTCCAAGACAATTTTTAACAACGATTAAATATAAATTTTAAACATGAACGCACAAACTATCAGAACTATTCATCGAGATTTTGGTTATTTTTATTTAGGTCTAATTATCTCATTTGCTTTATCAGGTATTATGATGAATCACAGAGACCATTGGCATCCAGAAAAGTACACTATTGAAAATAAATCTATTCAAGTAAAACTGCCGCATGAAGATGATTTAACTGAAAAATATGCCGAAAATTTAGCTAAAGAGATTGGAATAACAGATAAGTTAAAACGTCAAATGATTAAAAAAGGAAATTTTAGAATGATGTTTGAAAATACTGAAGTCGAAATTGAATTGAAAACAGGTAAAGGTGAGATTACTTATTTTAAGAAAACACCCATAATTAGTCATTTAATGAAGTTACATAAAAACACATCAAACTGGTGGATTTATTACTCAGATATTTTTGGTTTATCTTTAATTACTATTGCTTTAACAGGAGCTATGATGATAACTGTTGGAAAAAATACATTTAAGAAGAGAGGTTGGAAATTAGCAGTAATAGGCATTTTATTTCCTCTGTTATTTCTAGTTTTATTTGCTTAGCTATATAAAAAAAACCGCTTAATCTAAGCGGTTTTTTTTATATTAATTTTTTTAAATTAGAATTGCTCTCTTCCTGCAAAGTGGAAAGCACCCTCAATAGCTGCATTTTCATCAGAATCAGAACCGTGAACAGCATTTTCTCCAATTGATGAAGCGTATTTTTTACGAATTGTTCCTTCTGCTGCCTCTGCTGGATTTGTAGCGCCAATTAACGTTCTAAAATCTTCAACAGCATTTTCTTTTTCTAAAATAGCTGCTACAATTGGTCCTCTTGTCATGAATTCAACTAATTCGCCAAAGAAAGGTCTTTCGCTGTGAACAGCATAGAATTTTTGTGCGTCAGCTACTGTTAATTGTGTTAATTTCATTGCTACAATTCTGAAACCACCTTCAGTAATCATATTTAATATTCCACCAATGTGTCCTTTTTCAACAGCATCTGGTTTAATCATTGTAAAAGTTCTGTTCGTTGCCATAACGTTTTATGTGTTTTTTAATTTGGGTGCAAAAGTAAGCATTTTGTTTTAGGGGTAAAATTTTATCTAAAAATATTTACATAAAATTTAGAAATAGATTATTTTACGATTACTCCTTTTTTATTTATACAAGGGACTTCTACAAATGCATGCTCATTTATTGTATTGGATCTAAATGTATATGTTTTGTCATACAACATATTGTCTATAAAGTAGGTAACTGCAAATTCGTTATTGAGTTGTAAAACATTGTTTTCTAAAAGTTCAATTTTTACATAGCTAAATGGTTCAACTTCTTTAAAGACGTGTCTAAAAGTACCTGTTTTGCGTTGTTCTCCATTAAGTAGGCCATACGCTCTAGATACCACAATAGCCATTTCTAATTTGAGTTCACTATCGTTAATTAAATACGCATACCATGTTTGTTCCATAAAATCATCGTTCCATTCTTTAATGGCTGCTATATATACGTTTTCAACTTTAGGGATTTCAATGTCTTTTTGCATTATTTTTCTTTTTTGTAAAGCGTAGCTGTATTTGTAAATTGGATTAAATTAATTTTTGGCTCTCCATGAATATCAATTTCACATTTAC
>NZ_CALFIG010000181.1 GCF_937876455.1 uncultured Flavobacterium sp. | reverse complement strand
ATTGCTAGTTCTGGTTTATTAAACGTAAGAAGTTTTAAAAAAGTTACAAAGTTTTAAAAAATAATAATAAAAAAATCCCGATAATTATTTATCGGGATTTTTTAATACATTATAAACTAAGATTATGCTTTTGGCGCGTCATCTTTTTTCTCTTCTCTTGGTGGACGAGGTAATAATTGTTTACGAGAAACTTTTTCTTTACGTGTTTTAGGGTCGATACCTAAGTATTTTACCATAAATACATCGCCCATATTCACTACATCAGTTACGTTTTCTGTACGTTCCCAAGCTAATTCAGATACGTGTAATAAAACTTCGTTTCCAGGCGCTGCAGTATATTCTACAACCGCTCCAAAATCAAGCATTTTAATTACTTTTACCTCATAAGATTCTCCCATCGTTGGTTTAAAGATAATTGAATCAATTTTAGCCAATACTGCTGCAATTCCGTCTGGATCTGTTCCTAAGATTTCAACAACGCCTTGTTCGTCAACTTCATTAATAACAATTGTAGTTCCTGTAGCTTTTTGTAATTCTTGAATTACTTTTCCACCAGGACCAATTAAAGCGCCAATGAATGCACCAGGAATAGTTCTGGTGATAATTTTTGGTGCGTGTTTTTTAACATCTTCTCTTGGAGTAGCAATAGTTTCAGTTATTTTACCTAAAATATGTAAACGTCCGTCACGTGCTTGACCTAAAGCTTGTTCCATAATATCATAACGCAATCCTTCGATTTTGATGTCCATTTGGCAAGCAGTAATACCGTCAGCCGTTCCAGTTACTTTAAAGTCCATATCTCCTAGGTGATCTTCGTCTCCTAAGATATCAGATAATACGGCAAATTTTTCACCGTCAGTGATTAATCCCATAGCAATTCCAGAAACGGGTTTTACCATTTGTACACCCGCATCCATTAAGGCCATTGTTCCCGCACATACGGTAGCCATAGAAGAAGAACCGTTAGATTCTAATACTTCAGAAACGATACGAATAGTGTAAGGACAATCGGCAGGAATCATATTTTTTAACGCACGTTGTGCTAAGTTTCCATGACCTACTTCTCTTCTTGAAGTTCCTCTTAAAGGTTTTGCTTCACCAGTAGAGAAAGGAGGGAAGTTGTAGTGTAAATAGAATTTTTCTTCACCTTGTTCAGATGGAGAATCAATTTGATTTGCTTCTCTAGATGTTCCTAAAGTTACGGTTGCTAAAGCTTGCGTTTCTCCACGCGTAAAGATAGACGAACCATGAACTGAAGGTAAGTAATCTGTTTCACACCAAATAGGTCTGATTTCAGTTGTTTTTCTACCGTCTAAACGAAGTCCTTTTTCAAGGATTACGTTACGAACCGCTTCTTTATTTGTTTTGTAGAAATATTTAGAAACTAAATCCCCATTTTCTGCTAATTCTTCTTCTGTAAATAACGCTTTTACCTCTTCTTTTACCGCAGCAAATTTTTCGGTTCTTTCGCTTTTTCCTGAAGCTTCTTGTGCAATAGCATAGCATTTATCGTATGCTGCAGCTTTTACTTTTTTATAATACGCTTCATCTTCTTTTTCACCTTCATATGTTCTATAAGCTGGCGAACCTATAGCAGCTCTTAAGCGTTCTTGTGCTTCGATTTGTCCTTTGATAGCTTCGTGGGCAAATTTAATGGCTTCAACCATTTCGTGTTCTGAAATTTCTTTCATTTCACCTTCCACCATACAAACAGAATCTTTAGAAGCACCAATCATCATGTCGATGTCAGATTGCTCTAATTCTTCTCTGCTTGGATTGATTACAAATTTTCCATCAATACGCGCTACACGTACTTCAGAAATTAGGTTGTAAAACGGAATGTCAGAAACAGCTAAGGCAGCTGAGGCAGCTAATCCCGCTAAGGCATCTGGCATTACATTTTCGTCATGAGACATTAACTGAATCATAACTTGTGTTTCTGCGTGGTAATCATCGGGGAAAAGTGGACGCAATACACGGTCTACTAATCGCATGGTTAATACTTCACTGTCGCTTGGACGCGCTTCTCTTTTGAAAAATCCTCCAGGGAAACGACCTGCAGCGGCAAATTTTTCACGATAATCTACCGTAAGAGGTAAAAAATCAACGCCTGGGTTAGAAGTTCTTGCTGATACGGCTGTTGCTAAAAGCATACAATTGCCCATGCGAAGAACTACCGAACCATCGGCTTGTTTGGCTAATTTTCCTGTTTCGATTGAGATGGTTCTTCCATCGCCTAAATCGATAATTTCTTGGGTTGCTTTAGGAATCATAAATTAAATTCTTAATTAAACAAAGGGTTTAGTTGTGTTGTTGTTGTGTTGTTGTAGTTGTAAGTAACCCAATGAAAAACCAAACTTTGTCTGTCTTTTTTTGTAAACAAAAAGGGGCACAAAGCCCCCTAAATTTATTTTCTGATGTTTAACGTTTTCAGAATCTCACGATATTTGTTGATGTCTTTTTTCTTTAAGTAGTCTAAATGACTTCTTCTTTTACCTACCAACTTTACTAACGAACGCTCAGTGTTGTAATCATGACGATTTCTTTTTAAGTGCTCTGTTAAGTGATTGATTCTAAAAGTAAACAATGCGATTTGTCCTTCTGTTGAACCTGTGTTTGTTGCAGCACCTCCGTGTGTTGCAAAAATTTCTTCTTTTTTCTCTTTAGTTAAATACATGCTAATATTTTTTTAAATAATTATTATGTAGATTGAGTTGTTCTCAATACGGGTGCAAATTTACAAATAAATTTAATAAATACAAGTGTATGTATATTTTATTTTAACCAAAGGTTCCTGTACTTCATTTTTTTATCATAATCATTAGCTTGTTTTTCAATATTGAAGTATCGATGTTCTCTAGGGTCATTTCCCACACCCGCTAAATAAGCCCAATTTCCCCAATTGTTACAAACATCATAATCTATAAGTTGTTCTTCAAAATAGGCAGCACCTATTCTCCAGTCTAAATTAAGTTCGTTACAAAAATAACTTGCAACATTTTGCCTACCCCGATTACTCATAAATCCTGTTAATTTGAGTTCTATCATATTAGCATTTATAAAATCTGAAGGTGTAGTGCCATTTACCCACTGAGAGAGTAGCTTTTCATTCAAGGATTTTGAATTTACTTTTTCCGTTTTTATTCCTTGATATAAGAAAAATTTTGTTTGGTGTTTTTTAAACATAAATCGAAAGAAATCGCGCCACATGAGTTCAAAAACTAGCCAATAGGTTGAAGAATTACTTCCAAATTTGGATTCGTATTTTTTTACTTCACTATAAATAGTCTTAGCAGAAATACAGCCTAAAGCCAACCAAGGCGAAAATTTAGAAGAATAATCTGCACCCACCATTCCGTTACGGGTTTCTTTGTAAGTAGACAAACACTGCGTATCATAAAAATAATGCTGTAATCGTTGCATGGCTTCTTTCTCACCTCCTTTAAATTGTAGCACAGTACGAGAATCCATAGTGGCTTTTGTTAAACCTAAAGTTTCTAATGTTGGTAATTCCAATGGAGGAATTTCAGGCGAATTGATTTTTGTTGGGGCTTCAAATGGTTTTCTAATTTGGGAATCTTTTTCGGTTTTCTTTCTAAAATTAGTAAACACATCTGGAATATTCTTAATTGAAAAGGGCAAGTCTTCAGCATGGTATAGTGTACTAGTACTAAATGTGTCTAATTCGCATCCCAATTTGAATAATTCACGTTGCACTTTATTCTCGGTTTGTTTTTCTTCAAAAGCCACTTCGCGTTTGGCAAATACTTTTTGTACTTTGTATTCTTGTACCAATTTAGGTATTTCTATTTCGGGCTTGCCTTTTACAATCATCAATCCCGAACCCAATGCTCTCAGACTAGCATCCAAATCGTAAAGTGATTCCAATAAAAATTGCGCTCTAAAACTACCTGTTTTCTTGAATCCGTATGAAGTGGTTCCAAAATGAGATTCGTCAAAACAATAAACGGGAATCACCTTTTCACTTTGAGCAATGGCTTTTAAAATTGTTTCGTTATCATTAATTCGTAAGTCGGTTTTAAACCAAACTAGTGCATTTTTTATCATAAATTATTGATGTTTTTCAAATAATAATCGGCTTGTTCTAATAAGGCTGCTTTATCATCGGGTTTCATTTTTCGCCAAACGTTGTACATCATGCCAATTCGGGGGGTTTTACCTAATTTGTCCTCATTTTTAGCATAAAAATTCCAATACAAACTGTTAGAAGGGCACGCTTTATCGCCTGTTTTTAATGATTTTTTGTAAAAACAACTTCCACAATAATGACTCATTTTATCAATATAGGAAGCAGAACTTACATAGGGTTTGGTTCCAACAATACCACCATCAGCAAACTGACTCATGCCTCGCGTGTTGGTAATTTCCACCCATTCAAAAGCATCAATATAAATGCCCAAATACCATTCATCTACTTCATCTGGATGAATTTCTGCTAAAAGTGCAAAATTTCCCGTCACCATTAATCGCTGAATATGATGTGCGTAAGCGTAATTCAGAGATTGGTTAATCGTATCTTTCAAACAATTCATCTTAGTTTTTCCAGTCCAAAACCATTCAGGAATTGTATTCTCGTGATTAAAGTAATTCATCGTAGCATATTCGGGCATTTTTGCCCAATATATACCCCGCATATATTCTCGCCATCCAATGATTTGTCTAACGAACCCTTCAAGTTGATTGTATTTAATTTTTTCAGGATTTAATTCCCATGCTTCTACAGCTTTATTAATTACTTCAAGGGGAGAAATTAATTTAATATTTAAAGCAAATGAAAGTCTTGAATGATAAATTGACCATAATGTGGGTGACATAGCATCTTGATAGTCGCCAAAATAACATAAACATGATGTGGTGAAAAAATCAAGAAGTTCAAACGCTTGTTTTCGGGTTGTAGGCCAAATAAAATTTTTACTATCTATAGTGCCAATTGTAGTTATACCTGATACATGTATATTTTCAACAATTTCTGAAACATTATTGTTAAAAATATACGGTTGAACAGGGACATGATTTTTAGGTAATTTCTTTCGATTTTCACTATCATAATTCCATTTTCCTGTCAAAGGTTTGTCGCCTTCCATCAAAACATGGTGTTTTTTTCGCATCATTCGATAGAAACTTTCCATCAAATACCCTTTTTTATTCTCAAAGAAAGTAGCGAGCTCATTTCTTTCGCTTAAAAAATGTTCTGTATCGTAAGCCGTTGAAGGAATAGTGATTGTTTTACAAAGTTCTTGTACATGTTGGTCTACTCTATATTCATCGGGGAGTTGGTATTCAAAACAGGAAAATTGGTAAAGTTCAATTAGCTTTTTGATGTTTTTTTCAAATGAATGTAGATTGTTTTCATCATTTATTTTGATGTATAGTACATGATGATTTTTAGCGGTTAGTTCAGAAGCAAAATTTCGCATGGCAGCAAATATTCCTGCTACTTTTTGAATGTGATGGTTTACATTGTCTGTTTCACTTTTTACTTCCATTAGTACATATGTAACAGCATCGTTTTTTACTTGAAACCATGAATGATTGCTATTTAACTGGTCGCCCAAAACAAGACGTAAAATTTTATGCATTTTAGAGGTGCTATTTTTTATATTACTATTTAATTTGGATTTGAAACATGCTTTTGTAAAACTTTCTGAGCCTCATTTTTCACATCACTTTTCTTCTTAAAATTCCAAATGATATCACTTGCATATTTTCTTGTTTTTTCTATATCTACAATAGGTTCAGGATAATCTTTGCCTATGATACAATTGTAAAATTGTTGTTCTAAACTATTCATTTTCCAAGGTTCATGTATCAGATGTGCAGGAATTTCTTTTAGTTCAGGCAGCCATTTTTTAATGAATAGACCTTCTGAATCATGTTCCTCTGAATTTTTTATTGGATTGTAAATTCGAATTGTATTGATGCCTGTAACGCCAGCTTGCATGTGCAATTGAGGATAATGTATGCCGGGTTCGTAATCTAAAAATTGACGTGCCAAAAAATGTAAATGCCGCCAATCTTGCCATAAATTAAACACAAAAAACGAAACAACTAAAGCACGCATTCTAAAATTAATATATCCTGTTGTAGTCACGCACCGCATGCAGGCATCCACTATGGGTACACCTGTTTTTCCCTCTTGCCACGCTAGTATGAATAGGTCGTTTTTAGGTTTAATTAATTGGTCATACGCTTTATTTATGTGTTCAAATTCCATTGTGCATTCATCTTCAAATTTTTGAATAAAATGACAGTGCCAATGCAACCTTGATATAAAATTTTTAAGCGCTCTTTTATTTCCCGAATTTTTGTAGTGTTGTAGTGTGTATTGATATACCATTCTCATACTAATGTTGCCATACGTAAGATAAGGCGAAATTCTACTGCACCCCGTTCTACTTAGAGCGGGCTTAGAAATGTGTTTGCTGTAATTTACATGCCTGTTTTTTAAAAAACTTGATAAATAACGCCAAGCCCAATATTCGCCACCTTGTTGAAAATTTGCGTTTCGTTGTGTAATTTCTTTTGACAATGCTTTTCCTTTTATTTTTTTATAAAAGGAGTCTTCAAGTAAAAAGGGTTTTAATTCTTTTAAATTACTCATTTTTGGAGATGTTGACATTGTTTTTTCCCACCTCTCATTCCAATTTTTTCTTGATTTTAATTTTCTGATGATTCCATTGGTTTGAAATTCCCTCCATTTAATATTGTTTTCAGAAAAAAAGGCACTCATATTTAAGTCTCTGTCATAGCTTAATTTGTTGCCAATTTCTTGATGGGAGAAAACAGTGTCAATTTCAAATATAGAAGATAAATCAGCAAAAACCTTTATAGCTTCGCGATGAAAAATATAAATTTTCGAATTAAAATTTTTAAATTGATGTTGTAAATCTTGTAGCGATTCATAGATAAAGCGCCAATGTCTTTCATCAGAATCGTCATATTGCATCAAAGAGGGTTCAAAAATATATAGGCATAGTAAAGGCAATTCACTTTTCAATCCCTGAAAAAGTGCCTCATTATCTACTATACGTAGGTCTCTTTTAAACCAGAGGACATTGATTTTTGTTTGACGCAATTGTTTAATGTATTTAAAAAATAATTAAACAAAATTACGTAAAAAATAGAGTTGTTTAAAAAAAGATTTGTTAAAAGTACTTGTTTTTAAAAAAGAGTTGCAACTTGTTCGTTAACAAATTCGAGAAAGCGTTCATCTTCTACTGTAAATGGATTTAATACATGACTATCAATGTCAATTTGCCCCATATTGATTCCTTTTACAAATAAGGGTACCACAATTTCAGATTTTACGGTAAAACTACAAGCGATATAATTGTCTTGCGCTGATACATCTGGTACTACAAAATTAGCATTTGATTCGGCAACTTGCCCACATATTCCTTTTCCAAAAGGAATTACCGTATGGTCAGTAGGTGCGCCTACATAAGGCCCTAGGTGTAAGGTCTTCGTGTCATGGTTAGCAAAATAAAATCCCACCCAGTCATAGTATTCGATAGATGTAGCTAGTAAGTGACATATTTGTTGAAGTTTTTCATTCCTTTCAATAGAGCTTGTTACAATAGAAATTACTTTTGGTTTTAATGCTTCGAATACCATAATTAGATTTTTATTGCAAAATTATAGGTTTACACGTGATTAAAAATTATATTTTTGTTAAAAATTGATATTTTGAAACAACTACTAAGAGAAAATCGTTCTTTTTTACTGTTTTTAGTAAAGTTTTTAGTATGCTATTTAAGCATGACTGGAGTATATAGTTTGTTTTTAAGACAGTACACTATTGAGTCTAATGAAGTAGATGGAATTACCATGCATGTTGCTGAACTTACAAAAAGCGTGTTAGGATTTTTTAATCAAGAGATACTATTAATTAACCACCCAAATCAACCCGCTATTAAAGTATTGTATCATCAAAAATACATAGTAAGAATTGTAGAAGGGTGTAATGCATTTAGTGTTATTATATTATTTGCTTCATTTATTTTTGCTTTTTCCTCTACTTGGAAAAAAACGATAGGCTTTATCTCTGCTGGGGCGTTGTTAATTTATGGTTTAAATTGTATTCGAATTGCGCTATTAATTGCTGGGATTTATTATCTTCCAAGTACAAAAGATTTTTTACACGATATTGTTTTTCCATCAGTAATCTACGGAATAGTTTTTATTTTATGGCTCATATGGATTTTTAAGTTTTATGACGCAATGAAAAATAAATAATTATGAAATCGCCACAAATAAACACGTCTATATGCAAACACCAAAGAAGGATGACCTTTAATAAATAAACAACATATGAAAATAAAATCGATTAATTTATTTGGTAAAACAATTCAAATTGTTGTTGCTTTGGCTGGGTTAATATCCATTCGAATTTTTCAAGAACAATTGTTTTACGATCCTTTTGTTACGTTCTACAAATCTAATTTTCAACATCAATCACTACCACAATTTAATCCTTTCCAGTTGTTTAACAGCTTGTTTTTTAGATATATATTAAATAGTTTATTTACAATTTGGATCGTATATCTTCTTTTTAAATCAGCCTCCATTGTCAAATTTACTTCTTTGTTATTAGTTCTCTTTTTTGTAGTATTTAGTTCTCTTTTTTTTCTTTTGTTATATACTGATTCTACTCCAAATTATTTTCTTTTATTTTACACGAGAAGATTTTT
>NZ_CALFIG010000180.1 GCF_937876455.1 uncultured Flavobacterium sp. | reverse complement strand
CCCCAACGCAACCAACACCAACAGTCCCGACCGCTGACAGCAAGACCAAAGGTGCATCCACTTCCTCTGCCAGCAGCACCAGCAACAGCACCGCCAAAGGGGCTAGCGCTGCTGCAAATGTCAATACCAATGCCAATAACAATATTAAGTAAAATGTATGTCCAAAAAGGCATCTCCAATGCTAATAAAAAAAAGTAAGGAGCTAGAAATATTGAAAACATGATGATTGTTTTCAAGTGTAATTTCCAGTTGCCAGTTTTTTTAAGATTATTTTCTTTAAAGTATTCGTTTACACGTTTATTTAATGTTCTAAAAAATTGCGTTTTGTCAATTTTTGCAAATACAGGAGTTTTACTTGCCATATGATTTATTTTTGTTTCAAATGTACTAATATTTATCTAAAAAAATAAGTATAAATTGTTAGTAATATAAAAACTGTATTTTTGCATAAAATTTTAATACTTTGGAACAGATTTTTACTTACTTTCCTGATTTAACAGATATACAGAAAGAACAATTTACTAAGTTACATGCTTTGTACACAGATTGGAACGCTAAAATAAATGTGATATCAAGAAAAGACATTGAAGAACTTTATACGAGACATGTATTACATTCTTTAGGGATTGCAAAAGTGATGTCATTTGAGTCCGGGGCAAAAGTAATGGATGTTGGTACAGGCGGAGGATTTCCTGGGATACCATTAGCTATTTTATTTCCTGAAACTTCTTTTTATTTAATTGATGTTATTGGAAAAAAAATAAAAGTGGTGAATGAAGTAGCAGCAGGTTTAGGACTAAAAAATGTAAAGGCAGAACAAAAAAGAGCTAATTTGGTCACCGAAAAATTTGATTTCATTGTGAGTAGAGCGGTAACAAATATGCCAGATTTTGTAAGTTGGGTAAACGGAAAACTAAAACAGGAACAAAATCATACGTTAGCTAATGGTGTATTATACTTAAAAGGGGGTGATTTAGCTGAAGAATTAAAGGATTTTCCAAAAGCAACACAATATAATTTATCGGATTTCTTTAAAGATGCGTTTTTTGAAACGAAGAAAGTAGTGCATTTGCCTTTAAAATAAAAAAAGCCCACATATGTGGGCTTTTTAATGTTTCTTATTTTAAAAATGGATATCTGTAATCTGTAGGTGTTACAAATGTTTCTTTTATAGTTCTTGGTGAAACCCAACGTAATAAGTTTTGTGCAGAACCCGCTTTGTCATTTGTTCCAGATGCTCTTGCACCACCAAAAGGTTGATTGCCTACTACAGCACCTGTTGGTTTATCGTTAATGTAAAAATTACCCGCACTATTTTCTAATGCTTTTGCAGCTTCTTCAATGGCGTATCTGTCTTCACTAAATACAGCTCCAGTAAGAGCATATTCAGAAGTTTCATCAATTAATTGTAAAGTGTTTTTCCAATCCTTGTCTTCATAAATATAAATCGTTAAAACAGGTCCAAATAACTCAGTTTCCATCGTTTTATATTTTGGATTAGTTGTTAAGATAATAGTTGGTTCAACAAAATAGCCAACAGATTTATCATAGCCACCACCATAAATAATTTCTGCATCAGCATCTTGTTTTGCTTGTTCTATATAAGAAGCTAATTTGTCAAAAGAACCTTCGTGAATAACAGCCGTAAAGAAATTACTCATGTCTTCTGGTGATCCCATTTTAATAGTTGGAATTTCTTTATCAAATTCAGCTTTTATGGCTGGCCACAAACTTTTTGGAAAATAAGCTCTTGAGGCAGCACTACATTTTTGTCCTTGAAATTCAAAAGCTCCTCGAATGGCATTTGCTGCAACTTGTTTAGGGTTTGCACTTGGATGCGCAATTATAAAATCTTTTCCTCCAGTTTCACCTACAATTCTTGGATACGTTTTATAGTTGTGAATGTTACTGCCAATTTTTGACCAAATTTCTTTAAACACAAACGTTGAACCTGTGTAATGAATTCCAGCAAAGTCTGGGCTAGCTAAAACAGTGTCAGTAATCATTACTGGATCGCCAAATACTACATTAATTACCCCATTTGGTAAGCCAGCTTCTTTAAAAATATCAATTATCACTTTAGCTGAAAACACTTGACTATCACTTGGTTTCCATACTACAGTATTTCCCATCATGGCAGCACTTGCAGGTAAATTTGCTGCAATAGCTGTAAAGTTGAAAGGGGTAACTGCATATACAAAACCTTCAAGTGGTCGGTATTCTACTTTGTTCCAAAACTGAGAATCTGAAGTAGGCTGGTCTTTATAAATTTGTGTCATGAATTCTACATTGAAACGTAGAAAATCTATCAATTCACAGGCAGCATCTATTTCTGCTTGATGAATAGTTTTAGATTGGGCAATCATTGTAGCCGCATTAATTTTTGCGCGATAAGGTCCAGCGATTAATTCGGCTGCTTTTAAAAAAATGGCAGCTCTATGTTCCCAAGCTAAGTTTGCCCAAGCTGTTCTTGCTTCTAAAGCGCTAGCGATAGCTAGTTCAATATGTTGTTTTTCTGCAAGATGATAGGTTCCTACAACATGCTTGTGATGATGTGGAGCGGACATAGCTCTAGTATTTCCTGTTTTTATTTCTTGATTGCCAATGTATAAAGGCACCTCAATAGATGAATTCCATAATTCTTTGTAAGCGACTAATACTTGTTCTCTTTCTATTGTACCAGGAGCATAACTTTTTACTGGTTCATTAATGGCTTTCGGAACGTTAAAAAATCCTTTAGGCATGATGTATGTTTTTAGTTAATTTAAATTATCTATAATGAAACCGCACTTTTTGCAAGAATGGTTAAAGTTGATGTAAAATTACAAAGGATTTTCTGAATAATTAATAAAAAA
>NZ_CALFIG010000179.1 GCF_937876455.1 uncultured Flavobacterium sp. | reverse complement strand
AGGAGTCGTTTTATGATTACTTAACCCTCGTTTTTCGCTTCTTTTTCCCAAGCCTCACTATACCCATCACCTTCAAATAAAACAGCTTTAGTTTGCTTGATATATTCTCTTAAAATATTAAAAATAGCCTCGTCTTTCTTTAAATCTTTTTTATCAACTAACGTATCTACTTCCGCTTTAAAATCCATTAATTGTTTAGCCACAATAGAATTTAATGTAGTCATTGAAACTGCACAGTTTGCTGAAGAACCTACCGCTCTAAATTCAAATTTATTACCTGTAAACGCAAATGGTGACGTTCTGTTTCTATCTGTATTATCAAGTAAAACGTCTGGTAATTTACCTACTACATTTAATTTTAAATCGGTTTTTTCTTCTGGAGATAATTTTCCTTTTGACACCCCTTCTAATTCTTCAAGTACCTTGGTCAATTGTTGTCCAATGAAAACAGAAATAATTGCTGGTGGCGCTTCATTCGCACCTAAACGGTGGTCATTACTTGCAGAAGCGATAGAAGCTCTTAACAATTCTTCGTTATCATTAACTGCTTTTATTGTATTGATGAAAAACGTTAAAAATTGTAAATTGCTCATTGGCGTTTTTCCTGGACTCAACAAATTAATCCCCGTATCTGTAGCT
This sequence comes from uncultured Flavobacterium sp., assembly GCF_937876455.1. Taxonomy (GTDB): domain Bacteria; phylum Bacteroidota; class Bacteroidia; order Flavobacteriales; family Flavobacteriaceae; genus Flavobacterium. The sequence goes on along the minus strand of NZ_CALFIG010000179.1, from coordinate 1,124 downwards.
AAAGACCAGTTATTGTGTTTCCCAGATCCATTTACTCCTTTAAACGGTTTTTCGTGAAATAACACTTTAAAATCATGACGTTCTGCTACTTTTTGCATTACATCCATTAGTAAAGAATTGTGATCAACAGCTAAATTAGTTTCTTCAAAAATAGGTGCTAATTCAAATTGATTAGGCGCTACTTCGTTATGACGTGTTTTTACAGGAATTCCTAATAACATACACTCATTTTCTAAATCTCGCATATAATTTAATACACGTGTTGGAATAGAACCAAAATAATGGTCTTCAAGTTGTTGTCCTTTAGCCGAAGTGTGACCTAATAAGGTTCTACCTGTAGCTAAAATATCTGGTCTTGAAGCCGCTAAAGCTGCGTCTACTAAAAAATATTCTTGTTCCCAACCCAAAGTAGGTGTTACTTTCTTAACATTTTTATCAAAATACTTAGCTACTTCTGTAGCAGCACTATCAATAGCACTTAAAGCTCTTAATAAAGGTGTTTTGTTATCTAAAGCTTCCCCTGTATAAGAAACAAAAACAGTAGGAATACATAAAGTAGTACCAAAAATAAAAGCAGGCGATGTAGGATCCCAAGCTGTATATCCTCTAGCTTCAAATGTATTTCTTATTCCTCCATTCGGAAACGAAGAAGCGTCTGGTTCTTGTTGAACCAATTGAGAACCTCCAAATTTTTCAACAGGATCCGAACCATCAAATGAAGTTTCAAAAAAAGCATCATGTTTCTCAGCTGTGGTTCCTGTTAACGGCTGAAACCAATGCGTATAATGCGTTACTCCTTTTGATAAAGCCCATTCTTTCATTCCCATAGCTACATAGTCAGCAATTTTTCTGTCAATTTTTGTACCGTGTTGTATAGCATTTTGAACTGCTTTATAAGCATCAGGTGTTAAAAATTGACGCATAGATTTGTCATTAAAGACATTTGCACCAAAAATTTCAGATTTTTTTGCCAATTCTTCTACAAAAACTGGTTTTCTACTTGTTGCTTTTTCTAAAGCATGGAAACGAAATGTTGACATAAAGTTGTGTTTTTAAAATTATACCTTTAATTTTACGATACAAAAATACAAAAAAAATAATATAAAATAAATTAACCCCTATTT
>NZ_CALFIG010000178.1 GCF_937876455.1 uncultured Flavobacterium sp. | reverse complement strand
TTCTTTATACATTACTAATAGAAAAAAATTCAATTATGAGAAAAGTATATTTCACCTTATTTATTCTTTGTTTACAATGTAATGTAGCTCAAAATACAAATTTTGCACACTATGTCAATCCATTTATTGGAACTGGCGGTCACGGACATACGTTTCCAGGTGCAACAGTGCCTTATGGAATGGTGCAACTTTCACCAGATACTCGAATCGATGGTAGTTGGGACGGCTGTGGCGGTTACCATTATGATGATAATACTATTTACGGCTTTTCACATACGCATTTGAATGGAACCGGTGTTTCAGATTATGGTGATATTATGCTAATGCCAACTATGGGTGAACCTTCGTTTGACAATAAGATTTATTCCTCTACTTTTTCGCATGCCAATGAAAAAGCTTCCGCTGGATTTTACTCCGTGAAATTAGACAAACATAATATCGATGTGCGTTTAACTACTTCAACTCGAGTTGGTTTTCATGAATATACATTTAATAAAGCAGGACAAGCCAATATTATTTTAGATTTAAATCATCGTGATAAGTTAATTCTTGGCGAAATAAAAATAATAAATGACAAAACCATTGAAGTATTAAGAAGAAGCGAAGCTTGGGCTAGAGATCAATATGTTTATGCGCGAATAGAATTTAATGTGCCATTAATAATAAGCAATGCTCGAGGAAAAAATAAACCAAAAGATTTATATAAAGGGGATGAAGAATTAAAAATAAGTTTCTCTAAACAAGTCAAAAAAGGCGAAAAAATCGTTGTAAAAGTAGCACTTTCGCCAACAAGTTATGAAGGTGCTAAATTAAACAGTTCCGAAATCAAGCATTGGGATTTTGAGAAAGTAAAGCAAGATGCAGAAGCTCTTTGGAACAAGGAATTATCAAAAATTGAAATCACTTCGGATGATAAAAATGAGTTAGCGATTTTTTACACCGCTTTATATCACACCATGATGCAACCGAATATTGCACAAGATGTAGACGGAAAATACCGCGGTAGAGACAACCAAATTCATGTTGCAGAAGAATTTGATTATTACACGGTATTCTCACTTTGGGACACCTTTAGAGCAGCACATCCTCTTTACACTTTGATTGATAAAAAACGAACTGCCGATTACATCAATACGTTCATTAAACAATACGAACAAGGCGGCAGATTACCCGTTTGGGAATTGGCTTCTAATGAGACCGATTGTATGATTGGTTACCATTCGGTTTCTGTAATTGCCGATGCGATGGCAAAAGGAATTACTGGTTTTGATTACGAAAAAGCCTTTGAGGCCAGTAAAGCGTCTGCCATGCGGGATGTATTAGGTTTGGATGCCTACAAGAAAAATGGCTTCATTTCGATGGATGATGAACACGAAAGCGTTTCTAAAACCTTGGAATATGCATATGACGATTGGTGTATTGCTCAAATGGCACAACTTTTAAATAAGCAAGAAGACTATCACTATTTCATGAAACGTTCTCAAAATTGGAAAAATATATTTGATTGGGAAACGGGTTTTATGCGTCCAAAGAAAAATGGAGGTTGGGACAAACCTTTTGATCCAAGAGAAGTGAACAATAATTTTACCGAAGGCAATTCGTGGCAATACTCCTTTTTCGTGCCTCAAGATATCTACGGAATGATTCTAGCCTATGGCGGAAAGGAAAAATTTGAAGCCAAATTAGACGAAATGTTCAACAGCGAAAGCAAAACCACAGGTAGAGAACAAGTTGATGTAACTGGTCTAATTGGGCAATATGCACAAGGAAACGAACCCAGTCACCACATGGCGTATTTATACAATTATTTAGGCAAACCTGAAAAAACGAAAGAAAAAGTACATTACATTTTAAATAATTTCTATAAAAACACACCTGATGGTTTGATAGGTAACGAAGACTGCGGCCAAATGAGCGCGTGGTATGTGTTGAGTGCGATGGGAATTTATCAAGTAACTCCGGGGCAAGAATTTTTTAATACTACTCAAGCTAGCTTTAAAAACATCAAAATAAATTTAGGAAATAAAATAGTTTATTTACCTCAAGTTCAAGAAAATGATGCCTATTTTATTAATTACGAATTAAATGATTGGGTAAAAGCACTTGCACACTCATCTTGGGGTAATGAAAATGGAATTGTACCAATAATAGACGCTGAGAATAAATCATTTATTTCTAATCATAAATTAACATTAAAATCATATAAATCAAGTGGAAAGATATTTTATTCTTTTGATAAAAAACAGAAATTTATTGAGTATAAATCACCTCTACTAATTACTCAATCTACAAAAATATATGCTTTTACAAAAACATATACTTATTCGGAATTTTTTACTGACAGTACAGCTATATACAGCGACACCATTTCCGCAACCTTCTTCAAAAAGCCAAATAATTACACCATTGACATCAAATCGAAATACAACAAACAATATCATGCAGGTGGGCCTGAAGGACTATTAGATGGTATTTTAGGCACAGAAAACTGGCGAAAAGGAGATTGGCAAGGCTATCAAAGTCAGGATTTTGAAGCGGTTGTTGATTTACAAGAGGCGAAAGATATTACTGAAATTTCAGCTCGTTTTTTACAAGACCAACGTTCGTGGATTTTGATGCCAACAAAAGTGGAGTATTACACTTCAGAAGACAATGTACATTATACTTTATTTGGTTCGGTAGAGAATACGCTCGATCCTAAAATTAGTACAAATATAATTTTAGACTTTATGAGCAAGCAAGCTTCAACAAAAACGCGATATGTAAAAGTAATTGCTAAAAACTACGGAAAACTACCGGAATGGCATCAAGGAGCTGGTGGTGATGCGTTTATTTTTATTGATGAAATAACAATTAAGTAATAAAAAACCCTAACACATGTTAGGGTTTTCTTTTTTTATGATAGGGTATTTGCTACCTGTAATTATTCCTGATGATTGCTGAGTAATATTTTTATCTGATCTTTTGGAATAATTGGCAATACTCTCTTTATGCTTATTCTGTGAGTTTGAATACTCTTCAATAAAGCTAAAAAGATTACCCAAATCAGAATTAGGTCCTACCTCTTTCTTGGCTTTTTCAAGGGGAACTGATGATCTATTAATGCTCTCTTTTGCTTCTTT
>NZ_CALFIG010000177.1 GCF_937876455.1 uncultured Flavobacterium sp. | reverse complement strand
TTACAAACATAACGATCCTAAAAAATTATTGCGTTATTTATATGACCATTTAGACAAAGACCAACTTGAGATTGACACCATCAACTTCTCAGGTCCACGTTTTGCTAATGTAGATAATCGTTTAATGAGTTTGCAACTAGTAAAAAATGGCATGACAGATGCGGTTATGTTTAACCCAGATGGCAAAAATATACTCCCAGCAGCGGTGCTTTACAAAAAAAACATCCTTGCACTAAGAGGAAGTTTTAGACCGGTTACCAAAGTAAATATGGACATGTATAAACAATCGTATGAAATGTTTATACAAGAAAATAAAGTAGATAAAGAAAATACTTTTGTTGTTTTTGAAATTACACTTTCAAACTTAAAAGCTGAAGGTGAAATTGACGAAAGAGATTTTCTTGATCGTGCAGAATTATTGTGTTCATTAGGACAAACGGTAATGATTTCAAACTTTCAAGAATATTTTAAAGTGGTTGAATATTTTTCAAGTTTTACTAAATCTAGAATGGGATTAGCCATGGGAGTAAGTAATTTGATTGATATTTTTGATGAAAAATACTACCGTCATTTATCAGGAGGTATACTAGAAGCTTTTGGTAAATTATTTTACCGTGATTTAAAAGTATATCTATATCCAATGAAAGATGCTGAAACAGGAGCAATTATTGATTCAGATAATTTAAAAGTACATCCTCGAATGAAAGAATTGTATAAATTCTTTAAGTTTAACGGCAAAGTGGTTGATATAAAATTATATGATGAAAAAATTCTAGAAATTTTCTCCAGAAGTGTGTTGAAAAAAATTACCAAAAACGAACCAGGTTGGGAACAGATGTTACCAGAAGGAGTAGCAGATATAATAAAACGAGACCACTTATTTGGTTATCAAAAAGAAAAAGAATTAGCAGAATAACTAAAAAATCCCGAATAATCGGGATTTTTTTTATTTTAATAATTGAGCCGTATGCGCTTTTGTTTTCACATCGGTAATGATATCTGTTAGCATTCCATTTTCATCAATAACAAAAGTAGTACGATGAATACCATCATATTCTTTACCCATAAATTTTTTTGGTCCCCAAACTCCAAAGGCTTGGATTACAGATTTGGTTTCATCTGCCAGTAATGCAAAAGGAAAATTATAGTTCTCTTCGAATTTTTTTTGCGCTTTAATAGTATCAGCACTCACACCTAATAACTCATAATTAGCTGCTTTAAAACGCTCATAATTATCTCTTAAATCACATGCTTCAGCCGTACAACCTGGCGTATTGGCTTTCGGGTAAAAAAAGACTACTAATTTTTTACCTTTGTAATCCGCTAAAGTATGTTCTTTGCCATTTTGATCTACTCCAGAAAAATTTGGAGCTTGATCACCTATTTTTAAATGTGTCATATTTTTAGTTTAAATTTGTTTAAAGTTAAGCAATAAAAGTAGAAAAATGAATAAAAAGGAAAAAGTAACATTTGTTATAAATACGTTAAAAGAATTATATCCTGAAATTCCTATACCCTTAGACCATAAAGACCCTTATACCCTACTTATAGCTGTACTCTTGTCTGCGCAATGTACAGATGTGCGTGTAAATCAAATTACACCCCTACTTTTTGCAAAAGCAGACAATCCTTATGACATGGTAAAAATGAGTGTGGAAGAAATTAAGGAAATTATTCGACCGTGTGGTCTTTCACCTATGAAATCAAAAGGAATTCATGGTTTATCAACTATTTTAATTGACAAATACAATGGTGAAGTTCCTCAAAGTTTTGAAGCATTAGAAGCTCTTCCTGCTGTAGGACATAAAACAGCCAGTGTAGTCATGAGCCAAGCATTTGGAGTTCCTGCATTTCCCGTGGACACTCACATTCATCGATTAATGCATCGATGGGGGTTATCTAATGGTAAAAATGTCCAACAAACTGAAAAAGATGCCAAACGTATATTCCCAAAAGACTGCTGGAATGATTTACATTTACAAATCATTTGGTACGGCCGCGAATATTCTCCTGCGCGTGGTTGGAACTTAGAAAAAGATATTATTACGAAAACAATTGGAAGAAAAGAACTAATAAAATAAAAATAAAAAAATGCCTCAAAAAAATTGAGGCATTTTCTTTAATTAGAAAGATTTTCAAAGGTAAGCCTACCCACTTTTACCATTTTTAAAGCTTTCGAATAACTCAAGATAAAATTAATTGTTGTTTTACTAGGCAGTAGTTCTTGCTCTTCAGCTTTTTTCTTTGTGTAAAGTTTTGCCATATAATTGAGTTTAAAATTATATAACGAATCAACTTTCATATTATTGTATTAGTTAGTCAAAACTATATTATTTTTCTCTACAATTTTTCTTAAATTAATTACAGCATAGCGCATTCTACCTAAAGCTGTATTAATACTCACACCTGTTAAATCTGCAATTTCTTTAAAACTTAAATCATCATAATAGCGCAATTTCAACACTTCTTGTTGGTCTTCTGGCAAAGATTCTATTAATTTTTGCACATCGGACTCAATTTGACCCTCAATAATTTGATCTTCTATAGTTAAAGATGAATCTGACATAAAGTTAAAAATACTATATTCATCTGTTTCACGTTGAAAAGGCATCTTTTTTGCATGTCTAAAATAATCGATTGTTAAATTGTGCGCAATACGCATTACCCAAGGCAAAAATTTACCTTCCTCATTATACGTATTTGCTTTTAAGGTTTTAATTACTTTAATGAAAGTATCTTGGAAAATATCATCACTTATATCGCGATTGCCTACTTTAGCATATATAAATCCATATACTTTTGCTTGATGTCTTGAAATTAAAATAGACAATGCCGATTCATCGCCATTACAATAGTTTCTTACTAAAACTGCGTCTGAAGTTTGAACATGATTAGCCATAGTTATACCTTTTAGTTGTTTGGGACAATAAAATTTCTAAAAAGTATTTTTATACTATAAGCCTTGTTTTTTGCAGTTAATAAGCAAATATAATGTTAAATATTTTGAAAAAGCAAATTTTATTTAAAAAAATAACATTTTTCACACAATATCACCTCATAATTAATAAAACAAAGTAACTGAGTTTACAGAAAAAATTAGACTAAAAAGAGTATCTTTGCAAAAATTCGCTTTAAACGATGATACCTAAAGATATTACAGCCTTAAATCCTAAAAAATTCATTCTAATTAAAGGAGCACAATTACACAATTTAAAAAATATTGATGTAGCCATTCCTCGAAATGAATTAGTAGTTATTACAGGACTTTCAGGATCTGGTAAATCTAGCTTAGCATTTGACACACTTTATGCAGAAGGTCAGAGAAGATATGTAGAAAGTCTATCTTCTTATGCTAGACAATTTTTAGGAAAATTAGATAAACCAAAGGTAGAATATATCAAAGGAATTGCACCTGCTATTGCTATTGAACAAAAAGTAAACACTACAAATGCGCGTTCAACAGTCGGAACTTCTACTGAAATTTATGATTATCTAAAATTACTTTTTGCAAGAATAGGTAAAACTTATTCCCCTATTTCTGGACTTGAAGTAAAAAAGCATACGGTTTCTGATGTGGTTTCACACATTCAATCTTTACCTATTGAGTCAAAATGGTTATTACTTGCTCCTATTCATCTAGAAGAAGGTCGAAAATTACTCAATAAATTAAATGTTTTACTTCAACAAGGGTTTGCTCGTATTTGTATAGATAACCAAGTTGTACGTTTAGATGATTTTGTTGCTACGCTGGAAATGATTGATGAAAAATCATTAAGCAATAAAGAAATTCTATTGATTATAGATCGTATAGTTGTAAAAAACGAAGAAGAATTTTATAATCGAATTGCTGATGCGATACAAATTGCTTTTTATGAAGGAAAAGGTGAATTGTACATTCAAAATGTCGAATCAAATGAACGTACCATTTTCAATACTAATTTTCAATTAGACAACCTCGATTTTTTAGAACCCAATATTCATTTATTCAGTTTTAATAATCCATATGGCGCTTGCCCTTCTTGTGAAGGCTATGGAAGTATCATAGGTATTGATGAGGAATTAGTCATTCCAAACACTGCTTTATCTGTTTATGAAAATGCAATTTTTCCTTGGCGAGGCGAAAGCATGAGTTGGTACAGAGACCAGTTGGTAAACAATTCTCATAAATTTGATTTCCCTATACACAAGCCTTATTTTGAACTTTCACTTGAGCAAAAACAATTAATTTGGGAAGGAAATAAGTATTTTACAGGTTTACATGACTTTTTCAAAGACTTAGAAGCTACTAATTATAAAATTCAAAATAGAGTTTTACTTTCTAGATACAGAGGAAAAACAAAATGTCCTATTTGTAAAGGTAAACGCTTACGTATTGAAACAAACTATGTAAAAGTGGGTGGTAGTACTATTTCTGATTTAGTTGACTTACCTATTAGTAAATTAATACCTTTTTTTGATAATTTACAATTATCTGAATATGATTTTAAAGTAGCTAAACGTTTACTCTTAGAAATTCAAAACAGGCTACAATTTTTAAATGATGTTGGTTTAAATTACCTAACATTAAATAGAAATTCTGCTACTTTATCAGGTGGAGAATCACAACGTATTAACTTGGCTACATCGTTAGGAAGTAGTTTAGTAGGTTCTATGTATATTTTAGATGAACCAAGTATTGGGTTACATCCAAAAGACACTGAAAAATTAGTTTCAGTTTTGGAAAATCTAAAAAAATTAGGCAATACCGTTATTGTAGTTGAGCACGATGAAGACATTATGAAAGCGTCAGATATGATTATCGATATTGGGCCAGAAGCAGGAACCCATGGCGGACAATTAGTGGCACAAGGAACGTTTAACGAAATCCTTACTAGTGATTCGTTGACAGCAGACTACTTATCAGGAAGAAAAAGTATTGAGGTGCCAAAAAGAAGACGTAGTTATAAAAATTATATCGAGATAAAAGGTGCTAGAGAAAATAATTTAAAAAATATAGATGTTATTTTTCCTTTAGATTGCTTAACCGTAATAACGGGTGTTTCTGGTAGTGGAAAAAGCACATTAGTCAAGAAAATTTTGTTTCCAGCACTTCAAAAAAAATTAACGGGTATTGGCGAAAAAGCAGGTCAATTTTCTACCCTAGAAGGAAGTTTTTCACATATCAAAAATATTGAATATGTAGATCAAAATCCTATTGGAAGAAGTTCTAGGTCAAATCCCGTTACCTATATTAAAGCGTATGATGATATAAGAGATTTATATGCTAAACAAACTACATCTAAATTAAGAGGATACCAAGCCAAACATTTTTCTTTTAATGTAGAAGGTGGTAGATGTGAAACCTGTAAAGGCGATGGCGAAGTTACCATAGAAATGCAATTTATGGCTGATGTGCATTTGGAATGTGAGGTATGTAATGGAAAACGTTTCAAAAAAGAAGTTTTAGAAGTTACTTTTGAAACCAAAAATATTGATGATATCTTAAAAATGACTATTGATGAGGCTTTGCTTTTTTTTAGCACACACGGTCAAACCAAGATTACACAAAAACTGCAACCTCTTCAAAATGTAGGGTTAGGTTATGTACAATTGGGACAATCTTCTTCTACCTTATCCGGTGGAGAGGCCCAACGAATAAAATTAGCATCATTCTTAGTTAAAGGAGCAACGAAAGAAAAAATGATATTTGTTTTTGACGAACCCACAACTGGTCTTCACTTTCATGATATTAAAAAATTATTAACTTCTTTTGAAGCCTTAATCGAAAAAGGGCATTCTATTATTGTGATTGAACATAACTTAGAACTTATAAAATGTGCAGATTACATTATTGACATAGGCCCAGAAGGTGGTGAAAATGGAGGAAAATTAGTCGCTTTTGGAACACCAGAAGAAGTAGCTAAAAATAAAAATAATAAAATGTTGTGGCTTTATGCTCTTTTAAATTTTGAGAAATTGTTTATATGGCTATCTTCAAAAACATGTATTGATTTATTCAACCAATTACTTCTTTTACACGACGAAAC